>CALVRE010000026.1 GCA_944358455.1 uncultured Bacilli bacterium
ATACCATTTAAGATGACATAGAGAGTTAAAATAAAGGTTTTACCCTAAATACTCACTTATGTGAGAACAACTGCTTAGGCAGTTTTTTTGTAGCCAAAATACACTCTCAGTGTCTCTAATTCCAACATATCATAAACAAAATAAAAATTCAATATGCAACCATCTTTTTACAAAAAAACTTTTCGTTTTCTAGAAAAGTTTTTATTTGTTATAATGAATATTTTTGGCAATTATTTTAACTTGTGAATCTCCTATAGTAAAAATATCTCCAATGTTATATTGAATTACTTTTTGGACAAGTTCTGCTTGTGCGTTGATATTTTGATTGATAATAAATTCTTCGTATGGTTCTTGATTATACTGAACTGTGAAAGAACCAGTTATTTTTTTTCTTTGTGGTTTTTGATAGGATACAAAACTATCTTTTTTTAGATAATGGTTATATTGGTTTATTTCTTTAAAATCTTTTAATCTATTTTCATCATTTGGTAATATATAATTGATTTTTCGAGAGGCTAGTTCGTCTATTACATTTGCAATCGCATATTCTGGAAAAGAAACGGTTGGTATTCCTGATCTTGGATTTTCATACAATTTGTAACCTGTAACATTTGCAACTATATAAGCATCGTCTTGGTAGACATAGTACCAACTACCAACATGATATAATTTAACTACCTTCATAAATAACACTCTTTCTTTTTAATTTTCGCAAATTTTCTTTTTCTTCTTGGGTAACACGAAGGGATTCACATGTTTTTTGAATTGCTTTATTATGTGTCCAATTATCTAATTGATTGTTTTTGAAAAAGGCCATTGTCTTATTTGGATATTTGACATAACAAATCGATAGTAACCAAGCGACTGCCATTTTTACATAGTATTCTTCGGAATGGATGCGATGGCAAAGTTCTAATATGGTATCGATGTAAGTATCGTTTAAATAATGATCCAACAGAAGAATTAATCCAAAGCGTATCCTCCAAGGATCGTCTTTTGAAAGATAATGAACAATATAGTCGAATGTTTTGTCCTGATCCTTTTTTAAACTTTTTAAATTGGCGCATACCGTATCATTGATGGCCCAATTGTCATTATAAGGAAGAAAATCTTCTAGTAGTACGAAGAGTTCTGAAAATGGACATTTGATATCACCTAAAATAAGCCCGTGAATCATGGTTTCTTCATAGTAATTGTGATGATTTTCTTTTATGAATTCTTTATAATTACTTTTGCTAATCTCTTTGGCGATCTTTTTTAATACAGGAATTCGTATTCCCAAAATATTTTGATGTTCGGGAACGAGACGAGAATGAAATTCTCGATATACAGGATCGACTTGTTCATGCAAATAAGCTAAAAAATCTTGATAATCCTTTTGCGTCCAATGATCTTTTTGTAAATTCATAAGTTTCCTACTTTCCATGTGGGTGAAATTCACGGTAATTTTCTTTTAATTTTTCTTGTGAAACATGAGTATAGATTTGGGTTGTCGAAATATCAGAATGGCCTAATAGTTCTTGAATACTACGTAGATCAGCGCCATGATTGAGTAAATGAGTAGCAAAAGAATGACGTAAGGTATGAGGGGAAAAATGTGTTTGTATATCTTTTTCTTTCGCTATTTTCTTGACGATTTTAAAGAATCCTACACGTGTCATCTGTTTACCATGATTATTCAAAAACAAATAATCATTTCTGTTATGTTTATATAGAAGTTCTCGGTAATTTTCATAGTAAATAGAAAGAGCAGTAAGAGCATAATCTCCGATCGGAATGATTCTCTCTTTACTTCCCTTTCCGATCGTTCTTACGGTTGCCATATTAAAATCAATATCAGATATTTTTAAATTGACAAGTTCACTGACACGCAATCCGGTCGCATACATAAGTTCCAGCATGGCTTTGTTGCGATAAGAAAAAGAATCGGTAAGCGGGATATTCAAGATACGATCTACTTCTTCTTCCGATAATACTTGTGGCAAGGTTTTCGTAATTTTAGGAAGCTCGATCAGAGAAACGGGATTTTGATCAATGTACTTGGAAATCATCAGATATTTATAAAAACTTCTCAGACTACTAATATGATGAGAAATTGTTTTATCACTCGTATATTTATGTTTTAAATGAGTAAGATAATCTTTTAAATCCTGTTTATTTAATTGATAAAGTTCTTTCTTTTTTTGTTTACAAAAATTCGCAAACTCGGTTAAATCATTTTGATAGGACATAATCGTATGATTGCTATATTTTTTCTCAATCAATAGATAATTTAAATATTCTTCGATTTTTTCTTCTACTTTCCTCATTCCATCACCCACTTTACTTCTATTAAAATTATATCACAATTCGCCAGATAGAAAGTAAGTTCTTTCGAACTTTACATGTTCTTACGATCTATCTTTTTTCATGATATTTTGTTAAAATAATAAATGGTGATAACATGAATGAACCATTAGCAGTCAAACTCCGACCAAAAAGCATTAGTGAAATCATTGGTCAAAAACATTTGGTTGGAGAACATAAAGTAATCTATAACATGGTAAAAAATAAGCGTCTTTTTTCGATGATTCTATACGGAAAACCAGGGATTGGTAAAACAAGTATCGCAACGGCGATCGTATCCGAATTAGGACTCCAATATCGCATGTTAAATGCTGTCATCAATAACAAAAAGGATTTTGATGTCGTCGTAGAAGAAGCAAAGATGTATGGTGGAATGGTCGTGATTATGGATGAAATTCATCGTTTAAACAAAGATAAACAGGATTTACTTCTTCCTTATTTAGAAAATGGTCTTATTACGTTAATTGGAATGACGACCAGTAATCCTTATCATAAAATCAATCCGGCGATTCGTAGCCGAACACAGATTTTTGAACTTCACGAATTAGAAACGAATGATATTGTCGAAGGAATTGAAAAAGCTCTTCACAGTCCTTATTTACCCAATATTACAATTGAGAAAGAAAGTATTTTATATATAGCTCGTCTAAGTGGTGGAGACTTACGTTACGCTTATAATCTTCTAGAAGTTGCTTACTATTCTTCATCTGATTATCATATTACGATGGATATCTTAAAGAATATTAATAGTAAACCAGTCTTTTTTCACGATAAAAACGAAGATGGGCATTATGATGTTTTAAGTGCCTTTCAAAAGTCGATTCGTGGAAGTGATGTCAATGCAGCTTTACATTATTTGGCACGTCTGATCGAAGCAGAAGATTTGGATAGCATCTATCGAAGAATGAGTGTCATTGCTTATGAAGATATCGGTCTTGCGAATCCTAGTATGGGACCTAAAGTGGATGCTGCTATTAATGCTTGCGAACGATTAGGCCTTCCCGAAGCTAGAATTCCGTTAGCTAGCGTCGTCGTTGAATTAGCTTTATCACCAAAATCCAATAGTGCACATGTCGCACTTGACAAAGCTTTGAACGATATTCGTAGTGGGAACACCGGTAATGTACCAAGCCACATTAAAACCAACTCTCAAGATTATAAATACCCTCATGACTATCCAAACGCTTATGTAAAACAACAATATTTACCAGATCGTTTAAAAAATCGCAAATACTATCAACCGAAAACGACAAGTAAATACGAAACAATGTTAAAAGAAGTGTACGATCATTTAGAACGCTTGAATCAAAAGTAACATTTTGTTACTTTTTAATTTGACAAATAAAGGATTTTTGATATAATAGCTTCGCTTCTTAAAAAGGGGGATTTTATGAAAGTAGATGTCGAAAAAGAAAAAAAGATACTTGTCTTTCTTTATCGCAAATATGTGAAAGATGGTCAAATGGATATCGAGATACCATTGGCAGTATTGACATTCGAAGATTTCATTGCAAAACAAGAAAAATTAAAACAGTATGATGCAAAATTATTCGTTCGCTTTTTTAAAACATCGCTAGTTTATTATGAAAATGATATTTATCTATCTGATCATTTAGAAGCGTTAGGAACTAGTTGTGCAATTATGGATAGTAAACATCTAGCAATTATCAGAGAACGAATCAAAAATAAGGACGTAAAAAATAATAATAAAAGAAAAATCGTCCAAGGAGAGATCATGAAAAAACGCTACATCGTTCAAAAGATAACGTTCCCCTACTTGAAGATTGAACATGCAATCGAAGCATCTCATGATAGAATGTTATCTGATCTTCAAAAGGATTCTTTATTGCCATATCATGAAGAAGAACAATTGGTATTAAAAATTGGTAAGAAAATATATCATAAACAATAAAAGAACTATATGAGAAACTCACAATAGTTCTTTTTTATAATTCCAAAATAAATAGTTCTAATCCTAACTCTTTATCGATCAATCCATTTTTGATTAAAATGTCCAAATTAGCGAGTTCTCCTATATATTCGAGTAAACTATCACTGGTAAAGTTTTTACCCTTCTGAAGGGCTAATTTGATGCGATATGGATGGATTCCCAGTTCTTTAGCAATATCTCCTTCCGTATATCCCTTTTGATAAAGTAATTTACTTTGATAAATGATTCGAAATTGATTTGCCAACATGACGATAATTTTAATTGGCTCTTCGCTATATTTCAACATTTCATGATAAGTCTCCATCGCTTTTTCTTTATTTTTGGAAACGATACTTTCAATTAATCCAAAAATATCGATATCGATATTTTTCGTCGTCAATGCCATAATATCATCTGCCGTAATAACCATCGAATCAATCGCATAAAGTTTCAATTTTTCACACTCTTGTTCCAAGCGATGAAGATCCTCTCCTACTCGATCGATTAAAAGACGAATACTATCGGTTTGAATTTGGTAACCGTTTAATAATTCTTTTACAATTGATATGAAGTTCTGATTATGTTTATTAAATTCGATTACTTTTGCTTCTTTTTTTAACGTTTTGACGATCTTTTTACGTTCGTCTAACTTCTCTATTCCAACAGTGAAGATGATAATCGAATCAGGATTGGGATGCTTTAAATAATCTTCCAGAAGCGTTGGATCTTGTTCGATTCCCCTATTTTTGCTACTTCCTGTTAAAAAACTAGCATTTTCACAAAGGATTCCCTTATTAGAAGAAAATAAAGATATCATCGATGCATCTTCTAAAACTTCTTCTAACGAAACTTCTTCTAAATCATAAGTACTTAAATTGATCGCCTCAATTTGTTTCTCCCGTAATACTTTTTTTACTTCGCGTTCAATCAAATAGGTTTCTAATCCATAAAATACATACACCATACTCTTCACCTTGCATTCCCATTATACCAGAATTTTATCATTTCTAAACTATTTTTTTACTTTTCGCATAAAAAGTATTCGGACATACATAGGATGAAGAGATAGGAGGTTTTATGAAAAGACAAATTTGTTTCCAAGGAAGTCTGAAAGAGAAAAATTATTTTGAAGGATGGTACTACAAACATGTAACCGAAGATAAAAAAGAAGTTCTAGCCGTTATTCCCGGTATCTCTTTGGCAGAGAAAAATCCTCATGTTTTTATTCAGATAAATGAAACCTGGCATCAGAGATCCTATTATTTTTCTTATCCAATATCGGAATTTCATCACTCTGATGATCCGTTCATGATTATGATTGGTGATAGTATCTTTAAAGAAGATGAGATCGAATTAAATATAAAAGAGGGAGCAATCGAAATCATAGGAACTCTCACTTATAGCGATCTTACACCAATCAAACAAAATTGGTACGCCCCAACCATCATGGGCCCATTTAGCTATTTTAAGATGGAATGCAATCATGGTATTGTCAGTATGGATCACTATGTTGATGGGATTCTCTTTATCAATCAAGAACGTTTTGAATTTGAAGATGGATATGGTTATATCGAAAAAGATTATGGTACTTCTTTTCCAAAACGATACTTATGGTTTCAATCTAATACCCCCAAAAAAGATACTCTCAATCATAAAAAGATGAGTTTTTTGTTATCGATTGCGGATATTCCTTTTCATGGGCTTCATTTTAAAGGAGTCATATGCGTTCTTCAAAACGATAAAAAACAATATCGATTCAGCACTTATGATTTTGCAAAAATCAAGCAAATGGAGAGTAAAGGAAATGGCATTTACATGATCAAACTAAAAAAGCGAGATTATCTTCTGAAAATTGTCATACGAAATGGCATATCCAATTCTTTACTAGCTCCCAAGAGCGGTAATATGGAATCATCAGTTGAAGAATCATTGCAAGCAGAAGCAACGATCACGTTAAAACAACAAAAGAAGACGATTTGGAAACAACGTTTTGTCTCTGGTGGATTCGAAATTTCTGGATATGATCATTAAAAAAGGAAAGCACTATGTACTTTCCGGAGTAGAGAGAGTCGATGTCTCTTAAATACATTTATCAGTGAAAAAATCGGCTGAATGCCTTTCTTTTCATGATAGTATTTTATGACAGAATTGTGAATATTTTGTGAAAAATGGTTGAACAACGCATGAAAAAAGATAGAACGCCTATCTTTAATTCACTAAAAAATCGCTCAACAATTCGATCCCGTTACGAACGGTATCGATTAGGAAATAAAACCAATTTTGAATCATATGAGTCTTTGCTTTGGTAACATCCACTTCTAAAATAAATTCATTTTGTTCTTCCCACTCTTTTAACGATGTATGATAACGATGATAACGTTTTTTGAGAAATGCTAAAGTATCCTCATCTAAATGATAAAAGCATATCGTCTTTTTGGTAATATCGATACTATCGCGAATAAATGTTTTCATATAAGGAGATACATGGGTATAGTTTACCAACATAGCATCATGCTTTTTCTTTTTAAAGTAACGACGTAAACGGCGGATTGGTAGAAACTTCTCCGTTTTTTCATCTTCTCCGTCCCCACTTAAAAGCGTTGAATGTAAAAGATCGCAACTTGTAATACGATTGTTCTCTTCGATCATTTGTAAAATAGACTCTTCTTCGATACCAATTGCAATCAAACGTCCCTCTACTTGTTCTAACCATGTTGTGATCCGATTCTTTTTAGTGTTCATTCTTTTCACCTACGATTCTATCTACGATATAACTTGCACAAAATAACCCTGCCGTAGCGGGAACAAACGCATTAGAAGCAATGATAGGATCATTTCTTTTTTGTGGTCTTTCTTTACTACAAACCACCATCACTTTTTGATTCGTTTTCATATCTTTGATCATTTTTCGAATGACCCGAGCAAGCGGATCATAACTCGTCTTTCTAATATCGATAATTTCTAACTGTGTAGGATCCATTTTATTTCCTGTTCCCATCGAAGAAATGATCGTAGTATGATGGTTTAAACATGCTTTGATGAGCGCACACTTAGTTGATACCGTATCACAGGCATCGATCACATATTGGAACGTATAAGTTTGAAATAATGGTTCGATATCTTGAGGTAATAGTTTTTGCTGAATCTTTGTAATACGAGCAAGAGGATTAATCTCTTTTATTCGCTTTTCCCAAACATCTACTTTATATTCCCCGATATTTTCTTGCGTTGCCATCAATTGACGATTCAAATTGGTAATATCGATAACATCAAAGTCAACTAAAATAAAATGTCCGATTCCCGAACGAACTAAACTTTCGGTAGCATAACTACCAACTCCACCTAGACCCAATATTAAAACAGTCGATTGTTTTAGTTTTTGCATTTTTTCTTTTCCAATCAACAATTCAAAACGTGCGAATTCATCCATAATATCACCATGTCAACATTATAACACATTTGCCCAAAAGAAAAAACGATTACTCGTTTTATTTCCATAAATAGTAAGGGTTAGGCTTTCGGAAAATAGTAATGACATCTACTATCCATCCAATCCCGAATAATCCCCAAGTGAAAAGATAAAGAATTCCAACAAAATATTTTTCTTCATAGAACTTATGAGCTCCCAACCATCCTAAAAAAAGAGCTAGAAAAAAACTAATCCATTTGTTATATGCCTTTTTTTGTAGACCAAAAGGATGAAATTCTTCCTCACGTTCTCTTTCTTCTTCAGCCATATATTCTAAGTTTTGATTTTGTACTTTCAGTCTTCTTCCACAATTCGGACAAACTTGACTATTTGCACTCACCTTTTCCCCACACTCTTTACAAAAGGTTGTTTCTTTCATATTATCACCATAAATAAAAAATGCTCAGAAGTGAGCCTTAACGATAAACCTGATCTCCCAGGTGGGCATCACCAGACAAACTTTAGGATCCTTACTCGATGGTAAGTATTCAACACCATTCGTCCTTTAGATTCCCAATCGTTAACTTGTAGGTTTTTCTTAATAGCTCTTATCTTCTAAGCAATTACATTATAGCATATTTTCATCCCTTTGAATAGCCTTTTTAGAAGAAAACATATTTTCCCATGATGTTACTTATTCGTTATCATAGGTATCTAGAAAAGAAGTCTTTTTTCCATTCTTTTTATAACCTAAGATTGTATTCATATTGACGTTATCGGTACTTTTAAAAACTGAAAGATCTGCATCCGGATAGATTTTTTTTAATTGTTCTACTAATTGTTTGATTTCTTTTCTTTTACCGCTACTTTTTTTCGTTACAGAACATGCACAATCGATAAAAGTCAATTGGTTCGATTGCGCCCAACTTTTAATATCTTGTTCTTTTATATAATAAAGAGGTCTTATCAATTCTAATCCTTCGAAATGATCACTATGTAGTTTAGGCATCATACTGGAAAATTGTCCAGTAAAAATCAAATTCATGAGAATCGTTTCTACGACATCGTTAAAGTGATGACCAAGAGCAATTTTATTACATCCTAGTTCTTTTGCTTTCGCATATAAATACCCTCTTCTCATACGGGCACATAAGTAACAAGGACTATCACCGCCAATTTTTTCCGTCACATGAAAAATATCGCTCTCAAATATCTGAGCAGGAATTTTTAAAATACCCAAATTTTCTTTAATTTTTGAAAGATTTTCCTCATTATAACCTGGATTCATAACAATATATTCTAACGAAAAAGGAATTTTTCCATGTTTCTTTAACTCTTCCAAGCATTTTGCCAGTAACATCGAATCTTTCCCACCACTAATACATACTGCGATACGGTCGCCTTCTTTGATCAGTTCAAATTCTTCGACAGCTTTGACAAATTTTGCCCATATCTCTTTCCGATACTTTTTGATAATGCTACGTTCGATTTCTATGATACGTTCCATGTGATCCATCCTTTCATGACCATCATTATAATTTTTTCCAAAAATAGAATGATTTACGGTCTAGTTCTACTTGTTTAAATTGATTATATAATAAAATTTTTTGACTAGAATAATTATCTTTTCCAACTTGTGCCTCAACATGTTGAATCATGTCTCGTTTTAGTTCCTCTAAAAAGAGGCGAACCATCTCGTTTCCTAAATGTTGTTTGCGAAAATGAGGATGAATCGCATACATAAGTTCAACTGATATTTTTAATGATCGATAGCTATTGATATTTAACCATCCAATGTAACGATCATGATATGTCGAAAAATAGTCTCTTCGATCGACATTTTGTCTCTTCCAAATATTTTGGACATAATCCTCAAATGACATAATCGTTTCGTTAAATCCTGGAAAATATTTACGTGTTTCAGGATCGTGCCAAATATCGGAAAGTAAGTGAATTTGCTTTTCGTTACGAGTATCCAATGTCTCATATTGAAAAATAGCCATATTATTCCTCCTCTTTTCTTAGGTATTATATCACAGAAAAAGAAAAAGAACTATTTTACTAGTTCAATTCCTAACTCTTTTAATTGTTTTTTATCAACGATATTTGGAGCTTCACTCATGAGATCAGATGCACTTGCCGTCTTAGGAAAGGCTACTACATCACGAATATTATCGGTACCAGCCAGTATCATAATAAGACGTTCTAAACCAATTCCAACTCCACCATGAGGTGGTGTTCCAAATTGGAAAGCATCTAGGAAGAATCCAAATTTTGTTTTTGCTTCTTCCATCGTCATACCAATCGCTTCAAACACTTTTTCTTGCAATTGTTGATCGTGAATACGAATCGATCCACTCAGTAATTCATAACCATTGAGTACGAGGTCATATGCTCTTGAAAAACAATTTTCTGGATCTGTCATAAGTTTATCAACATCTTCTAAATTAGGCGATGTAAAAGGATGGTGAGCAGCCACAAAACGTTCTTCTTCTTCACTATACTCGAACATTGGAAAATTGGTAACCCATAAGAAATTATATTTTTCCTCCTCGATCAAGTGTAGATCATGACCAAGTTTATTACGAAGCGCTCCTAGTGATGATTGAACAATCTTCTTTTTATCAGCAACAATTAAAACAAGGTCATTTGCCTCAATTCCTAAGGTTGTAATAAGAGATGACTTTTCTTCCTCATTCATCACTTTTACAATCGAACCAGAAAGCTCTCCGTCATTATATTTTAAATAAGATAACGCTTTTGCTCCATAAATTTTTACAAATTCTGTCAATTTATCCAAATCTTTACGCGAATAATCAGAAGCATGATTTTTAACGACTAGTGCATTAATAATACCTTTATTTTCTATGATATTTTTAAAGATTTCGAAGTTCGTATGCTCAAAGATGGAGGTAATGTCCTCTAACTCCATAGCAAATCTGGTATCAGGTTTATCACTTCCAAATCGTTTCATACATTCTGTATAAGTAAGACGTTCGAAAGCATCTAATTGAATTCCTTTGACCTGTTTAAAAATCTCTTTCATGAGACTTTCCACTACTTGCCAAATATCTTCTTCTGTAGCAAAACTCATTTCAATATCGATCTGTGTAAATTCTGGTTGACGATCAGCGCGCAAGTCTTCATCGCGAAAACAACGAGCTATTTGAAAATATTTTTCCATACCACCAATCATCAATAATTGCTTATAAATTTGTGGTGATTGTGGCAAAGCATAAAACTTACCTTTGCTGATACGACTAGGAACTAAATAGTCACGAGCACCCTCTGGAGTCGATTTACAAAGAATTGGTGTTTCAATTTCAATAAAACCTAATTTTGATAAAAAATTACGAGTAATCAACGTCACTTGATGGCGAAGAATTAAATTTTGTTGTAGGTTTTCTCTACGTAAATCCAAGTAGCGATACTTTAGACGAGTATCTTCTAAAGCTGTCGTATCTTTCGTAAGTTCGAATGGTAAATCGCTCGATTGATTGATAATCTTCAACTGCGAAACCGATAATTCTACTTCTCCAGTAGGAAGATTCTCATTTTTACTTTCACGTTCGACAACAATTCCTACTACTTCGATCACATATTCATTCTTCAACGTTTCACCTAAGGCATAACAAGGATTTTCAGGACGAATGACAAGCTGCATAATACCGCTACGATCACGTAAATCGATAAATAATAGTCCTCCTAAGTTACGCTTTTTAGCAACCCAACCTTTTAGTGTCACTTCCTCCCCTACATTAGATAGGCGAAAAGATCCGTTTTCATATTTTTTCATAAGTCCCTTCCTTTCATTAATATCCATAATATTTTTCTTGATTCTCTTCTAGTTTTTGATTGCGAATTCGTTTTAGTTCTTTTTCTAATTCTTTTGGTACAAAACGTTTTTCGTATCGACATAAGTCGAGAAACATACGAATTTGATCTGGTTCCAACTGTGAAATGTCTCCTGAAAAACCACCTTGTCCCGGAAAAAGAACTCCCCCTAAATAGTCGTTTGGCACGATTTCTTTCGAATACAAAATCATACCACGTTTTAATAGTTCATCGATTGCTAACATGTCTTCCGAATTTCCCGCATTAGGGACATGAAGAAATGCACGAGCCCAATCTTCGTGACGATTGCTTTTTCCTTCTTTTCGAACTCGGTAGAAACAAGCACACTGTTTTTCCGAATCATAAGCAATAAAACCATCTCCGAATTTCACAATCTGATTCATCAAATAATAAGGAGTAAAATCGTATTCTTCGTTCATCTCGTTATTCCTCATCCTTTTTATCATGGCAATGACAATGACCGTCACAATCTTTATGATGATGATCATGTCCACATTCACATTCAGCGTGTTCCATATCAAAATCATAATCGATATCATCATCGATATCTGCTATTTTTTCATCTAAGAAATTGACTAAATATTCACTATCTACCTTGAATTCTTCTTTCGTATTATTATTTTTTATTGTGAGAATTTCCTCTTTGATTTCTTCTTCTCCAATAATGATAACAAACTTACTATTTAAACGATCTGCTTGTTTAAAATTACCTTTCAAATTACGACTCATATAATCCATTTCTACTTTAAAACCATTCATACGCAAGTTTTGCATCGTATAAAAAGCATAATTTTTTTCATTTTCACTCATAGGAATGATATATGCATCGATCGTATCATCGATATCTAGTTCGATTTTCTCATGTTCTAAAGCTGATAATAAACGTTCCATACCAAGTGCGAATCCTACTCCTGGTGTCTCTGGGCCACCGATTTGTTCTACTAAATGATTATATCTTCCACCACCACAAAGAACATTTTGACTACCAAAATCTTTGATATCTGCTTCTACTTCAAAAACAGTATAAGTATAATAATCAAGTCCTCTTACTAAATTATCATCGACTTCATATGGAATAGCCATCAATTCCAAATATTCTTTTACTTTTTCAAAATGCGCTTTGCTTTTCTCACTTAAATAATCACTCATTTTAGGAGCCTTTTGAATACATTCTAAACCTGCATCCACTTTACAATCTAAAATACGAAGAGGATTTTTTTCATAGCGTTCTTTGCAATCTTCACAAAGCTCAGACAAATGTGGTTTAAAGTATTCTAACAGTGCTTTACGATAATTTTCACGCGATTCAGAATCTCCCAAACTATTAATTTTTACCTTGATACCTTTTAATCCTAACAATCTATAAAAGTTGACTGGAATACTGATTACTTCTGCATCCATCATTGGATCATTGGTTCCAAATACTTCTACTCCAAATTGATAAAATTCACGAAAACGACCAGATTGTGGACGTTCATATCGGAACATTGGTCCATAATACCAAGTTTTAACTGGTTGAGCTGGCTCACCATACATTTTATGTTCGATAAAAGAACGCACGATTCCGGCTGTTCCTTCTGGACGAAGTGTCATAGAACGATTTCCTCGATCTAAAAAATCATAAGTCTCTTTCGTCACAATATCCGTCGTTTCTCCTACTCCACGATGAAATAGTTCTGTAGCTTCAAAAATCGGTGTACGAAGGTATTGATAATGATATTTTTCCATCAATCCCTCTAATAGCGTTTGTAAATACAATGTCTTTTTACTATTTTCACCATTTAAATCATAAGTTCCTTTTGGTTTCTGTAACATACTATCCCTCTTTCTAATAAAAAGAATCCATGATTTAAGGGCGAATATTCGCGGTACCACCTTAATTCATAGATTCCTATGCACTTATTTCTTTAACGCAGAATTACGTTTATTTACCGTTTGATGTCTTCTTTATAATATCTTCTATGTTTCCACCAGCCACATAGTCTCTTATCAAAGAATTTTATAAATACTCCTTCAAACAAATAATCAATATACAAACAGTATAACGTTTTTTCAAATAATAGTCAAGGTCTTTATTTCCTTAAACGAGTTACTTTTTTCATACTTTTCTGTCGTCTTTCTTCTCTCACGATTTGTTCAGTGAGCGACTCTTCAATAAAAGAAGACGGAATGATTGCACTGATAAAAGGTGTTTCGTTTGGAAGAGAACGTTTAATCGTTTCTAAGACGACCCGTATTTCTTTTCTTGTCATAGGACTCCTTCTTTCTCGCTGTGACTTTAATCATAATATTTTACTTTTTCGCAATTTTCATATCTTCGATTTTATCACTAATATCTTCGCGGAAGAATTTATAAGTTGAAATTAAGATGATGGCCAGTGGTAATGATATGATAATACCAAATACACCAAATAAAATACCTCCAGCGAAAACAGATAAAATGACGATGATTGGATGAACTTTATTCGTCTTACCATATACGTATGGATTAATAACATAACCATCCAGACTAGATAATACGAAGAATGCAACTAACGTTTTTAAGAATAAAGCAGGACTAATTACAAAAGCGGTGATAGCCGCAATACAGTTATTGATAATTCCTCCAAAGTATGGAATCAAATTACCAATTGCAGCTAAGAAACCTAATAATAGAGCATTTGGATGTTCGATAATATAATATGCAACGGTATATTCTACCAAGGTAATACATACTACTTTGATAAAACCATTCAAATAATTTTTCATCTCAGTATCCAATACTTTTACATAATAATAATATTTTTTATTTTTGTTAAGTAAAAATTTCTTAATTCCCTTACGAATCTTATCCATATCGATCAAGAAATAAATAGCAGCTGAAAAAGCAATTACGATATTTGCTAATACATTTAAGGATACACCAATAAAATTGATAGCTCCATCACTCACGTATTTTCCTAAATCTTTAATAATCTCATTAAACGTTGTCGATAAGGAATCTTGTAATGGACCGATATTTAGATCATAATCGAGAGAAATTTCCTTTAAGAACGCTAAAATATTGTTAAAGAGACTCGATAATTGACCTACTAATAATGGAACAATAAGTCCCAATACTACCCCTACAATTGCGATTACCGAACCAATGATAATAAAAATGGCAAGTCCTTTTGGAACTTTCTTTTTTTGTAAAAACTGTAAAAATGGATATAAAGCATAAGCAACAACAAAAGCAAAGAAGAATGGAACGAAAATGTTAATTAATTTCGTTGCTACTCCCATCCATAAATGTCCTGTCTGATACATCAAAAAGACGATCAAAGTAATAATTGCAAAGTTGATTAATTTGAAATCTAATTTGTTTTTAATCATGTTTTTCCCTACTTTCCATCATGATTGTAATAGGACCATCATTCGTAATATTCACAATCATTTCTGCTCCAAATATTCCCGTTTCGACCGAAATATTATGTTCTTTTAATTTCTGATTCCAAAGTTCGTAAAGACGCGTCGCTTCCATTGGTTCTAAAGCCTCTACATAACTAGGTCTTCTTCCCTTTCTCGTATCTGCATAAAGTGTAAATTGCGAAATACTTAAAATACTTCCACCAACATCCAGTAAAGAGCGATTCATAACGCCATTTTCATCATCGAAAATACGTAAATGGATAACCTTATTGACTAAATAATCGATATCTTTTTCCGTATCTCCATAAGTAAATCCAACCAAAATAACGAGTCCCGAATCGATTTCTCCCACTATTTTATTTTGAACGGATACACTAGAATGTAAACTCCTCTGTACGACAATTCTCATTATTTCACAATTCTTTCTACATCTAAAATATGTGGAAGCTGATCAATATCATTCATAAATTTCTGTAATTTATCTTTATCCTCTACTAATACATTTAATTCATACAAAAAGTGATCAGAACTATTTAAGGTATTGATACTTTGAATTAAAATATCCGTATTGGCCGTTTTTGCGATAATTTCTAAAAGAACATTTTTACCATCCATCGCATGAATTAACAAAGTCGTTGGATATTTCTTCTGCGTATGTTCGTTCCAATGAACTGGAATAATACGTTCTTCTAGAGAACTGATATTCGGGCAAATCGAACGATGAACACTAATTCCATTTCCTTTGGTAATATATCCGACAATATTATCACCAGGAACCGGTTTGCAACAAGAAGCAACATTGACACGAAGTTTATCGATTCCTTCGACGATCACATCATCACGAACAGCTGTTGAAACAGATCTTCCAGATGTAGCTTTCTTGAGAACGAAATCTTCTTTACTCGTATTCTCGTTCAAAATCTGATTGATTACTTGACTAACTGACAATTTATTGTTTCCAATATTGATCATCAGTTCATCCAAAGTATTATATTTAAATTCCGCTAATAGTTTCTCGACATTTTCACTGTTTAAAAAATCATTGAAAGCGATTTTTCGCTTGCGTAACTCCTTCGTTAAAAGTTCTTCCCCATTTTTTAGATTTTCATCTTTATCGATACGATTGAAATATGCTTTAATTTTGTTTTTCGCTTGAGAAGTGTGAGCAATGTTCATCCATTCTTTACTAGGCCCTACCGAATTTTTATTGGTGTTGATCTTCACAACATCGTTATTTTGGAGTACATAATCCAAAGGAACGATACTACCATTTACAATTGCTCCTACCATTTTATCGCCAATATTACTATGAACACGATAAGCAAAATCGATTGGTGTCGATCCAGTTGGAAGTTCAATCACATCTCCATTTGGTGTAAAAACATAAACATTTTCTTTTAGTACCTCGTTTTGAACGGTTTTAACAAATTCTTCATCACTTGCATTTTGTTCTTTTAATTCCATGATCGAACGGAAAAATTGTAATTTCTGTTCCATGGCATTTTGTAAGTTGGCCTTGACACTTCCCTTTTCTTTATAAGACCAATGGGAAGCAATACCATGTTCTGCAATTTGATCCATTTCATACGTACGAATCTGAATTTCAAAAATGTGCTCGTCGACACCAAATACAGTCGTATGAAGCGATTGATACATATTGGTCTTTGGCATCGCAATATAATCCTTAAAACGTTTTGGCATCGGTTTAAAAGTCCCATGAATAATTCCTAATGCCTGATAACAATCGTGTTCCGTATCGACGTAAACACGAAGTGCTAATAAATCATAAATATCGCTAAATTTCTTTCCTTTATCTAATTTTTTATAAATACTATAAATACTCTTTGCACGGCCCTTAATTTTAAATTTAATGCCAGCATCATCCAATAATTTTGATACAGCTTGAATCATATCACGAACCGATTTATCGCGTTCCGCCTTCGTCTGATTTAATTGTTCGACAATACCAAAATAAATATCTGGTTTCATGTAACGTAAGCACAGATCCTCTAATTCACTCTTAAAAGAATTCATACCTAAACGACTCGCAATCGGAACTAGAATATCCAATGTTTCCTTCGCTTTTTCTTTTTGGCTTTTTTCAGGAATTACCCACAATGTACGCATGTTGTGTAAACGATCCGCTAGTTTAATAATAATGACACGAACATCTTCCGACAATCCTACCAAAATCTTTCGATGATTTGCTAGAATTGCTTCTTTTTCTCCGCTAAAAGAAAGTTTATTGATAACGGTAACGCCATCAACCAAAGATGTGATTTCATGTCCAAATTTTTCTTCCAATTCCTCTTTTGTAACACGATTATCTTCTAATACGTCATGTAAAAGACCTGCACATATCGTCGCACCATCCGCATTAATTTCCGCTAAAATATAAGCAACATTCAGAGGATGCTCCATATAATCGTCTCCAGTTAGACGCGTTTCTCCCTCATGACATAAAGATGCAAATTGATAAGCTTCTTCAATCTGTTTTAAATCCGTTTCATTTAGATAAGTTTTTAACTTTTCCATCAGACGATCATAAGTTAAATTTTCGTTTACTTTTGTCATTTTATCATTCCTTGCTATTTGAATCAAAATAAAGATGGCGATTTTGATCATTCAATTTTTGTTTTAAATAATAATCAATATACGCTTCTTCTCCATTCAAAACATCACTTACTAGATCATATAAAGATAGATCTCTACCGCTTTTCCATTTACTCTCCTTAAAATAGTTCCAAATATCTTCTTCTTTGATATAAGGATACCCATGACGATGCATTTCATTCTTTTTCGTCCTCAAGGCTGGCAATAATCGTTGATATAATTCTTTTTGCGAATGAAACTCTATTTCCATATCATCACCTACATATTCATTATACCAAAAAAAGCGTATTTGAAAAGCAGAAACCTTCCATAATTCACTTTTTTAAAACTTTTTTTACTTCTTTTGGCTTGGCCATTCTATTTTTTGTCAAATAGCATAAAGTTTAATAAAGGTGAAACATGAAAAAAAGCAAGTTTATCAAATCGACGATCATCTTAATGATAGGTGGACTTCTCACAAAATTATTAGGGATGATCATAAAAATTGTACAAACGAGATTACTTGGTACTGAAGGTGTTGGTATCTATATGTTGATCATGCCCACCTTTTCTCTTTTAGTTGCTCTTGCCCAACTGGGATTACCGGTCGCTATTTCTACCCTAGTAGCAAGAGATAATCGTAACAATAAAAAATTAGTGTTCTCGGTGATTCCCATTTCCCTTATGATCAATGGGATCATTATGATTTTTCTATTCTTATTCAGTAGTTATCTAGCCAATAATCTGCTTCATGAACCACGCAGTTATTATGCTCTTTTAGGAATGGGATTCGTCTTGCCATTTATTAGTATTTCCAGTATTATCAGAGGTTATTTCTTTGGAAAAGAACGAATGATCCCCCATGTCATATCCAACATCGTCGAAGATGTCATACGTCTTATTATTCTAGCAATCGGAATTCCGATTTTTCTCGTCTCTGGCTTGGAATTTGCTGTAGCCTTCATCATTCTTTCTAACATTGTAAGTGAACTTACTTCGATTCTCGTTCTCTTTTTCTTTTTACCGAAAAAGTTTCATATCTCAAAAAGAGATTTTGTTCCAGAAAAAGAAAGTGTGAAAGAAGTATTAGGAATCAGTCTCCCTACTACGGGAAGTAGGTTAATTGGTAATATTGGTTATTTTTTTGAACCGATTATTTTAACTTATGTTTTACTAAAAGTTGGTTATACGAATCGCTTCATTGTCACCGAATATGGTATTCTAAATGGTTATGTTATGCCAATGTTAATGCTGCCATCTTTTTTTACTGCTGCTATTTCACAAGCATTAATTCCCGTCATCAGCAATGCTTATATAAAGCGACATATGCGCTACGCACGTGATAAAATAAAACAAGCCATTTTCTTTTCCCTCATGATTGGAATTCCCGCCACTATTTTCTTCTTCTGTTTTCCGTCTTTACCATTAAAACTACTCTACAATACAACTGAAGGAGTGCACTATCTTCGCTTACTTGCTCCCCTTTTTCTTATCTATTACATTCAATCTCCCCTTACTAGTGCTCTACAAGCAACCGGGAAAGCTGGTACTGCCATGCAAGGAACCATTATAGGAGTATTCATTCGAACCTTTTTACTTTTTTCGTTATCCCATCTGAAAATTGGAATGTGGGGACTACTGATCGCCACGATGTCTAACGTTTTCTTTGTTACCTTTCATCATGTCTACTATTTAAATAAATACTTAAAATAAAAAGCACAACTAGTGCTTTTTGTCGTTCTCTGTAATTTTTCTAATAACTTTACAAGGATTGCCTACTGCCACTACTCCACTAGGAATCGATTTCGTAACGACACTCCCTGCTCCAATCACAGAACCATCACCAATCGAAACACCTGGAAGAATCGTACAATTTCCACCAATCCATACGTGATTACCCACATGAATAGGCTTACCAAACTCTCGTTCTATTAAACGGTCATCTGGATGAATCCCGTGACATGCCGTATAAATACCTGTATTAGGACCTATCAATGTATGATCCCCAATCGTAATAGGACAAACATCTAGTAATGTACAATTATAATTGATGAAAACTTCATTCCCGATGGTAATATTAAAACCAAAATCACAAAAAAATGGCGGCTTAATCCAAAAATTTCCTTTTGTATTTAATAATTTTTTGAGAATTCGATGACGCATTTGATACTCGTGAAAACATCTTTTATTATACTTATAAATCATTCTACTTGCACGATCACGTAAATAGACGATCTTTAAATTTCTGGGATCATAAATATCGCCACAAATCATTTTTTCTAATTCTGTCATGCTATTTTCTCCTTTTCTTGTTTTTGAAATAACAAGTATTTACCCGGATTATCCTTACCACGTTCGATAAAAGAATCAACATATTCATAATTTTCATAAAGATATGGAACATTCAAATGATTTGGATCCGTCGTCACTTTAGAGCGAAATACGATAAAGTCAACACATCCTTCTTTTACATAACGTTCTTGTTCATCCATGTTTTCCGGGAATTTATCACGTTTTAAATTCAACTTTTCAAAATAACGAACATTAGGAATAATGTTACTAGTTAAATAAAAACCACCATCGATAAAACCATAGTTTAATAAAGTGGAATCCTCTTCTATATACTTCAAAAAATAATATTGTGCATAATCTTCTTTCTGCAATTTCATATCGGGTACATTAGGAGAAGTTTTATATAAATATAAAAACGAAAATAGACAGATGAAAAGAAGTACAAAAGGCATCTTTCGATTCTGTGGCGACCATTCTAAATAGTGAAAAATGGCGACTAATCCAAACAATAAAAAAGGAACAAAGATAAAAAAGTAATACTTATATCCAAATCCACCAATATAAACCGTTAGAATCAAAAAAAGAAGCAAAAGAAGAAAAAATAATCTACCTCTCTTTTCTTTCGAAAGTATCTGTGAACATGTAAAATATGGAATTCCCAATAATAAGAGCCAAAAAACAAGTGGATATTTACACAAATTTTGATAGAAAAGCTTAAATGGTAACCATAATTTTTCTAGTAAATTGATATCATGAGAATACGAATTCATGTTGATCAAAAAATAAACCTCGATAAACTCCGGCATAGCATTATGATAGGTGAAATAAAGAAGCCAAGGTAAAGTAGCAATCCCTATTCCTAGTAAAAAAGAAAAACAATTAGAAAATGCTTTTAAATAATCCTTTCGGATCAAATATTCAAAAAAGAAACACATCATCCATGCAAACCAAAAACCAATCATCGTATATTTGATCCATAAAACACACCCAGCCAAAATTCCTACCACTATGAAATCTTTATCACGTAATGGTCGAACCCCTTTAAAATAGGCTAAAAATAAGTATAAACTATACATTAAAAAGGGTAAACAAAACTCTTCTGCACTATCTCCCATTCGAAACGCTCCATTACTTAAAATAAGCGCAGCTAAAAGAGGCAATAATAATAAACTTACATTTTCTGATAAATAAAGACGAAATGTTTGATATGCATAATATAGAGAAAAAGCAAAAAAGATTCCCTCTAATAAATAAACACCAAAAAAAGAGGTAGGAGATACCAAATAAGCAAGTCCATGCAAGAAAAATAAGAGCGGTCCTTTTTGCTCAAATAAATCTAAATATGGTACAAGCCCATTCATCATACCCTTTCCAACTGTAAAAAAAGCATTTGGATCTACCCAGTCATTGATAACATACAGTGGTGAACATTTTGATGCAAATAACAAAAAGACAAAAGATAAAATAAGAGTGAACATCACTGTAAACCACTTCTCTTTGATCAACTTCACAATATCACTCCTCATAAACATTATATATCATTATTATGACATTTCCATGACTGAATTATAACGAAACTGTCACCAAACTGACAACTAATATCAAGTAATTGATTTTCCAAAATCAAGTGGTATAATAGTCACGTGGTGAAAAGTATGACAAAAATAATCAATTTTAAAGAAACAATCAATCAAAAAGAACTAGAAGAAATCGGAAGTACATTAAGAAATGGCAAACTGGTTATTTTTCCAACTGAAACAGTATACGGAATTGGTGCTAATGCTTTGGACGCTAAAGCAGTCGATGATATTTTTAAGGCCAAAGGAAGAGCAAATGATAATCCATTAATCGTACATGTCGCTAATTTTGATATGGTTCATGAGTTAACGTATGAACCAACTCCTATTGAAAAACATCTAATGGATGCGTTCATGCCAGGACCTTTTACGCTGATTTTAAAAAAGAAAAAGATGATTCCAGATAACGTATCAGCCGGCTTAGATACCGTTGGCATTCGCATGCCTGAAAACGATATTGCAAGAAAAATTATCGAAGAAGCAAACGTACCAGTTGCAGCTCCAAGCGCTAATATCTCAAGTCGTCCTTCAGGAACAAAAATAGAAGATATCAAAGATGAATTTGACGGTAAAGTCGATATCATTGTCGATGGTGGAGAAACCAAAATTGGAATCGAATCAACCGTCGTCAAAGTAATCGATGGCATTCCTAACGTTTTAAGACCTGGCAAAATCACTCCAGAAGATATCAAAGACGTAGTTGGAATCGTTAAAATCGACGAACATGTCTATAAAAAAGCAGAAGGAAAAGTAGAAAGTCCAGGTATGAAATATCGTCACTATGCTCCAAACAGCAATTGTATCATGATCTACAGTGAGCAAGACGAAATCTTAATCGAAGAAATAAAAAAACACTTGACTCCTAATACTATTATCATTGGATACCTCGAACATCAAAAATACTTCCCTACTACCAAATTTTATGTTCACGGTAGTAAAAACAACTATGATGAAATTTCACATAACATCTTTTCTCTTCTTCGAAAAGTTGATAAAGAACATCCTGATTTAATTATCATTGAAGGAGTAAAAAAAGAAGGTATCGGAATCGCTATCATGAATCGCCTAATTCGTTCTTGCAGTTATCACTATATCGAAAAATAAAAGATCACGCAAAGTGATCTTTTTTAATCGTTTGATACCTGATGATAATAGTATCCATAATACGAGAGTACCAATAATATGGAAGAACAGAATAACCAAAACAAACAAATAATAGGAATGGCTTCGATTACTTGGTTTTCTATATAAAACAAATCAAAATAACCAATATTATAAATATTCATAAATTGAATCGGAAAAAACATCTTATAATTAAAATTACCGAAACTTGGCATAAACATTGGTCCTGCTATGAATAAAATCAAAATACCAAGTGAAAGATAAGGACTACGAAGAAAGCTAGATAAAAAAGCGCCGATTCCGACAATTGCGAGAGTAGCAATCGGAAAAGAAATAAATCCCCAAAGATATTCCTCCCCATACGTATAAGCATTTGTGGTAAGCGAATTCAAATTCATTAATTCTGGATGAAAAGGAAATCGGAAAGAAATAAGTAATGTTGTCCATAAATAATGAATAATAGGAATGATCAAAGCAAGCAATAATAAAGTGAATATTTTTGCTCCAGCAATCTTTCTTTTCCCCTCTTTTGTTGTTTTGAGTAGAGAAATGGTTTGATCTTTATCTTCTTTATTAAAAATAGAAGGACTAATGAATAAAAAGAAAGCAATTAATAAAACAAACGTGATACTAATCGTGTAAAAGAATAAACGATAGGCAGTATCATCCCCTACGATCATCCCAGATTCTTTTAATTTCGTATTTAAATACTCTATTTTCTCTTCGATGTGAGAATCAGCGTTTGTACTACCTGTATAGTGAATACTTTCCTTCGCATAGTTTTCGATTTGGGAATCGAGATTCATAACCACTGAATTTGTAATTTGATACTTTCTTTCCTCACAAGAAGAAGATATCATTCCATTTTGTCCATATTCTTCAAAAAACGATAATAATTCTGTTTTTTTATCCGTAATTTTCTTTTGATAATAGGGATCCATCATATCCCCATAATAGATATCCAAAATTCTGGCATATTCCTTTCGATATTGTTCTTTGGACAACTTCCGTCCATCATCATCGACGGAGCAAATATGAGATACTCCATAATTCGAAAAATAAGGAAGTACGATCGGAAGAATCAAGACGACGAATAAAAGATAAAAAAGTAGCCATTTATTTTGGAATATTTTTTTTAATTCATATTTCACTAAAGATAGCATATTCTTAACCTTCATTCGTAATTTGCATATTCTTATAAAATAGATAAATAAATGGCACCAAAATTAAAATCCAAATACTCGTTTGCAAAATAAAGTGGACGTTGAAAAAGGCATAACTTCCAATCGATGAAACAAGCGAGAAAGAATAAAAGCTAGAATTTAGATATTCCACTGGCGATAACAATTTAATCGCAAAAGTACCAATTTTTGTGTTGAGTGCGAGTGGTAGTATAAAGAAGACAAAACTAATAGCAAGTGAACGATAGCTAGATTTCATCATACTAGAAAAAAACATCGATAAAATAGCGATCGTAAGTGATCCTATGATCAGCAATAAGGATGCAATTCCAAACGTTTCACCACAAGTAAAAGTACTTGCTACATCTGAGTTTTCAAATAATTGAAAGGCAAACGAAACATTTGGATTTCCAAAACCAAATATGCATTGATAGAAAACAAATACGATTCCGATGATGGCAAGCGGTAATAAAATCGCCACAAGTAAACCTGCTAATAGTTTTGCTATTCCTAGTTTTCGTTTTCCATTTTTGGAAGTTTTAATCAGTGACATCATCTTATCCTTATTTTCTTTATTGTACATAGAAGAAAATAGATAAATTAAATAAAAAGCAAACACCACTCCATAACTACTGATTGCCGCGATCGCTTGTTTCCAACTCGTCGTATCACCAACATAAATATGGTTTTCTGCCTCGAATGAGTGGGTAATCAAATCCATTTCTACTCCAGGTCTTGCCTCTTGTGGCAGATAAATTAAATTCCCATTCTCATCATATCCCCAAGAATGGTCATATCCATTATTCTCTTTTCGCCAAGTTTCATCTAAAATATAATGGCCAAAATCGATCGACTTACGTAAAACATCCATTTCAATTACTTGTTCATCATTTAAATCATGGTTAGAGGTTTCCAACTTATGATACTGCGCTTCTAAATTGGAGACCCATTCTTCTGTCACTTCTCCACGATACTGTTGTTGATATTTTTGATAAGTTTTTAAATATTCGAAAGCATTCATTTCGACACCTGTCACTTCTGAAGAATGATATTCCGATAATTGACTTACGAAAGTTACCACTAGTGGCACCAAAAGAACCAATAATAATAAAATAAGATTTAATTTGTTTTTAAATAACTTCTTAATCTCAGTCCATATTAGTAAAATCAAAATTCTTCACCATCCTTAAAATGATATAAATAAAGATCATTTAAATCTGGCGTTAAAAGTGTCGCACCTTCTATTTTCTCATCACTTAATAAATGAAGATAGGTTTCTTCCCTTCCAACTTTGCGATTCACAATCGTATATTTTTCATAATTGACAACATTGTCATTAGGAACAGTAAGTGCATACACTTTCCCTTCCATTTCTTTTAACAAAACTTCTGGGCGATCGTATGAAATAATGGAACCATCTTTCATAATCATAATACGATCCGCAATTTCACTAATATCACTAACGATATGAGTAGATAATATGACAATTTTATCTTGACTAATCGAACTAATCAAATTTTTAAAGTTCATACGTTCTTTTGGATCAAGACCTGCGGTTGGCTCATCTAAAATAACGATCTTAGGATCATTTAAAAGGCATACAGCAATTCCTAATCGTTGATACATACCACCTGATAATGTTTTGATCTTATGATGACGTTTTTCTTCCAGATTCACTTTATGTAACAATTTGTCGATTTGAATTTTCGCATAACTTTTCTTTAATCCTTTCAAAGTTGCCATATAATACAAAAATTCTTCCACTTTAAAATTAGGGTACATTCCTAAATGTTGTGGCATATATCCAATGTCACAAAGATATTGTTCTTTTAATTTCATAATATTTTTACCATCGTAAAAAATTTCTCCACTCGTTGGTTTAATAATATCGACAATCATTCGTAATAAGGTTGTCTTACCACTACCATTCGCACCTAGTAGGGCAGTTAACCCTGGTTGTAATGTTAAAGTCACACGATCGACTGCCAATTTACTACCATATTGTTTGGTCAATTTGTTTAAATTTAATTCCATAATAGACATCCTCCCTCTTCTTCCATCTTGATGAAATATTTATGAATACTAAAGAGAAAATACACGATCGAACTGATCAAAATCGCCACTGATAAGGCAATTGAAGAAATCGCATGAAAACTTGAAATCAACAAAAAACTAATGATGTTAACACATATAAAAATTCCTAAGAAAAGCATTTTACTATGAAAGTAAATACTAAGATGAAATAATAAAGCAAACGATAAAAAGAATGGGAAAAAGCCATAACACAAAATCGTTACAAAATCATAAGGTGTTAGAAAAAACGTGTAGAGGCTTAAAAAGAAAAGCAACACCATATGTAACAAGCCGATAATCATAATTTTATATAACAACACTTTTTCAGTCGATATCATGCACGTTTTTTCGATCTCCCATGTTCCATAAGAAATATTTTGTAAAAAACTAAGAATCAAAATAAACGTCATAAGACTACTGATAAACGTAATAAAAAATAAAGCCTGATCTTTCACAATGTGATAAATTCCAAAAAGAAAGATAACACTGACCAATAATTCTAGTAATAGCCAACTTTTCTTGCCACTGAACGTAACCATCAAAGCTTGCTTTACTTTTGATATTTCAAAACGATCATCGATTGTTTTGGGCAAATATGTCGCACAAAGTTCTACTAAAGATTCGATTTTCTCTCGTTTTACTTCTGGCACTGTATAATCTTTTAGTTTTCGTTTCCAATTATTCATTCTTTCCACCTTCTCTCATCAATTCTTGTAATTTTCTTATTCCTAAACGCAATCTAGATTTTATCGTCGCTTCCCTACAATCTAAAATATTAGCAATTTCTTTTGCTTTTAATCCATGATAATACTTGAGAATAATGACTTCTTTTTGTTCCTCACTAAGCATTTTCAAATAATCAGATATCTCTCGTTTACGTTCTTTTGCTAGGACGATATCGATTGGTAATGGATCACTCGCTTCGACTTCTTCTATTTCTTCCTCCCGGTAACAAGTTCTAAAGTAATCGTTACATAAATTACAAGCAATTCGATACAAGTAATGTAACGTTTTCCCTTTAAATACATAATGTTCCAAACTTTTCATAAATCTGAGATACGTCTCTTGTGTAATATCAAAAGCCCGTTCCCTATCTCCTAATTTTCGGAAGACAAATGAATACACATCAAAGTAAGTTTGATAAATCAATATTTCAAGCTCATCCTTATGGCCACTCTGAATAAGCTTGATCTGTTTTCTGTCCTTCATATAGCCCTCCTCACTTATATAACGATTTTATCGCCAAAAAAGATTAATTTTTTTCTATTATATCAAAAAAAACTAGATCAAACGATCTAGTTAGTATTCCATGGTAGCCTGTATGGGGCTCGAACCCATGTATATCGCCTTGAGAGGGCGACGTGTTAACCACTTCACCAACAGGCCATGATAATAATGCTCTTCAAAGAAGGCATTATCATTGTATCATTAAATAGCTCTTTTGACAATAGTTGAAATACTTTTGTCTTGTAATTTTTTATTTATTCATTTACCTTTTAATCTTATAAAGATAGCGTCATTCATTATTATATAGCTAGAGAATGTATAAAAAATTAGTACGAAATTTTGTAAATGTATTTTTCTTTATTGACTCTCTCGTTAACTGTAATGTTAAAGTATCAGTGAAAGGAGGAAAATATTATAAAAAAAGATACTGAAATAATGATAGCACAACTTAAAATGTTCAAGATGTTATTGTTAGAAAATAAGCAAAAAAACGAACATTATGTAGTGAAAGAAAAGCCAAAGGTATTGGTTTTGACAAAAAAATTTAAAGGTAGATCTATTAAAGTTCTTTAAATTATAGTATGATATTTATGAAAGGTATGGATGCTTATGCTCTATAGAATAGGTGAGTTTTCGAAGCTTACTGGTATTTCAATTAGAACTTTAAGATATTATGATAGTATAGACTTGTTTAAACCTAGTGAAGTTGATTTATTTACTAGTTATAGATATTATAAAGAAGAACAAGTTAAGGATTTAAAACTTATTAATGAGTTAAAAGAAGTTGGTTTTACTTTAGAAGAAATTAGAGATCATTGGAATCATTTCAATGAAGAATTATTTCTAAAAAGAAAAGAAAAATTATTAAAAGAAATTGAACTTAAAAATGAAGCGATTAAGAAAACAGATATTTTAAGAAGTAAACTTAAAGATGGTAAAATAAATGATAAAATTATAAATAAAGAAACTATTAAGAAAAAATCAATATTTTAGGAAAGGTGATATTTTGTGAAAAATACTAATTTAATTATTGGAGAAGTTAATACTTATAAGACTACAGGTGTTATGTTTCATGAAGTTTTAAATTCTATAAAAAAGGGAGAAAATTTATTCATTTTAGATAATAAAGATGAATACTTTGGTACTTTTAAAAGTGTACTTGATGAGAACCATTATAATACTTTAGTTTTTAATTTAAGCAATGCTTATCAAAGTAATAGTTTTAATCCTTTATGGTTACCTTATAAATATTATAAAAGTGGCAATAAAGATAAAGCAATTGAACTTATTAAAGAAATAGGACTTGAGATATTCAAAACGGATAATCATAATCGTGATACTTTTTGGGAAAATAGTTCTGCCGATTATTTTATAGCTTTAGTTCTAACATTATTTAAAGAAGGAAAAGAAGAAGAAATTAATTTAGGTAGTATTCAAATTATGATTAATAAATATGATAATATGATTAAGTATTTTAATACTTTAGATGTTCTTGATCCTATTTATATTGCAGGAAGTAGTACTGCTTATGCTCCTAGGGATACAAGAGAAAGCATTTTTTCTGTTATGAAAATGGAGTTAAATGAGTTCTGTGTAAGAGAGATGCTATTGAATAATTTACTGGGTAATGATATTGATTTATCTAATATAAAGGAGAAAACAGCTATATTTATCATTGGTAATACAAAGGTTAATCGATTAGGTAATATTTTAATAGATGAATTAGTTCATGTATTAATGGATAAAAAGATGCAGTTTACATTTTTCTTAGATGGATTATGTGATATACCAGTATTATTGGAGTTAAATAAACTATTAGATAAAAAAATGAAGTTGTTTGCAACAGTTCGCTCTTTAGAAGAGTTACAAGATAAATATGATAAGTATATAAAAAATAAATTCGAAAACTGCGTTAAAAGTATTAATGTTGCTAGTAAAGATAATTTAATCAACATTGCTACTTCTTCTAAATATCCAGAATCTAAAGTTAATAAAGGAGTATATTTTAATATAGAAGAACTATAAATAGATTTTGAAGTTTCACAAATAGGTTTATACATGTAATAATCGATATAAAGTAAGTAGATAGCAAGATCTTAAATAGAAAAAAGACATGAGTATAAAGATAGCAAAAATGACATTTGAAGGGTAACCTAAAAATGTCATTTTTTTGAACTTAGAATTCGTATTTTAAAATTTCTTCTTATATTTTTATAGAAATCATTTTCTCACCTTTTGTTTTGATTACTGATAAATAATTGAAAACGCTTTTGAATGCGATCAGGGCCAAGCAGTTTTAAAAGATAATATAAATTAGGAGTTTGTGTACACCCCGTAATCGCAACACGAATTACCTCACAAATATCACGCATATTACCTTTATACATTTCTGGATGTTGTTTATAGCTTTTCATATCCGCTGCATAACCAAGTTTGGTAGCAAATGCCTTTAAGTGACTCATCCACTCTTCTTCATTATCTCGTACAGAATATACATCTAAATAACGAGTAAGAATTGATTGATCATATTCTTTCTTTGGATCAAGATTTTGATAAGGGTTTCCTTGAAAGAAGATTTCATCATACATATACCCATGATAACGTATCACATCAGGATAACTGGCAATATCTCTTCTAGGACGTGGAGTATTTCGTTCGATATCGAATACTTGGACACTATAATCTGGATATTTTCTAAGTAATTCCGCAAAAGAAGGATGATAAATCTCCATATAATGTAATGTTTGTTCATAAAGAGTCTCAGCTGTAATCGTACTAAAATAAATTTTGGAAATCGATTCTAATTTTTGGAGGTCAAATAGTGATCCCCCGACTGCCATTTTATCAAAAGAGAAGTTGAAATCATCAATGTCAGCATTCGGATTTTTTTGATACCACTCTTCAAAGTTACTATTCATAATCGTTGCTAAATAAAGCTTTACGGCAGGAGTTGGAATACCTGCTTCGTCATAATAAGTAATCGAACTTTCCGGATCATAACGTTTTGATAATTTACGAATTTTCGTTTCACTTTCCTTTTTCGTTAGAGGTGCTAAATGAGCATAAGTAGGAAGTGTAAAATGGAGAGCCTCAAATAACTCAATATGAACAGGAACAGAAGACAACCATTCATCACCACGAATAACGTGTGTCGTGTGCATCAAATGATCATCGATAACATGAGCAAAATGATAAGTGGGAAGACCATCTGATTTTAAAATCACAATATCCATGTCATTTTCTGGAAATTCGATCGTTCCTTTAATAGCATCCTTAAATTTGGTTTTACGTTCAAAACTTCCTCTTGATGCAAAACGAATGACATAAGATTCTCCATTTTTGATTCTCTCATATGTTTCTTCATTTGAAATATGGCGACATCGTGCCCATTTTCCATAATAACCAATTCGTTCCTTTGCCTCTTCTTGTTTTTTACGAATGGCTTCTAGTTCTTCTTCTGTACAAAAACAAGGATACGCAAGACCTTCTCCAACCAAACGTTTGGCGAAAGATTGATAAATCTCCTTACGTTTTGATTGAATATAAGGAGCATATTTTCCTCCTTTGATAGGATCTTCATCTGTCTTAAAGTCATAAAGAGCCAAATCGTGTAAAATTCCTTCGATACCATTTTCAACCATACGTTTTTGATCCGTATCTTCGATACGAAGGTAAAATACTCCATGACTTTGTTTCGCAAACTGACTAGAAATAAAAGCAGCATATAAACTTCCCATGTGAACAAATCCCGTTGGGCTTGGGGCAAAACGAGTTACCATCGCGCCTTCTTCTAATTCCCTTTCTGGATATTGCTTTTCATAATCACTAAAATCCGATATGTTGGGAAATAAAAAATTAGCTAATTCTTGATTTGACATATTCTCACTCCTACAAGAAAAAACATCTATCGTTTGATAGATAAAACTTACTAACAGTATAAAACAAATCATGATTATTTTCAAGTCGAAAGAAAAAGAAAAGGAGATATTCTCCCTTTCTGCGCGCGGTACAACTTACAACGTACTGCATGTAATTGCTTTCTTGTGCACGAACAATTACATTTTAAATATAGTATAAAACTGACTATTTGTCAACTGGTTATATACAATTTGCAAATAAAAAAACCTTAATAAATAAGGGGTTATTTCTAATTGGCTGCCTCAGTTAGATTCGAACTAACGAAATGTCGGAGTCAGAGTCCGATGCCTTACCGCTTGGCTATGAGGCAATACCTATTAAGATTATACAACGAATTAGCGGAAAAGAAAAGCTTTTTTTTATTTCAAAATAAAACCTTGCTCAATCAGAGCATCTTCCAAGTATTCGCCTTTTTTTAGCAAAATCTTTTTTTCTTTGCGTTTCATAAATTGCTCGATTCTTCTATCCCACTCGCGATCTGCTCGGATAATAAAGTTCTCATCTTGACCACGTTTTCGAAAATTATTTAAAAATTCTTCTTTTCTTGACTTATCAGGTAAAGCAATCCAAAAAGGAATCTTCAACTTTTCGAAATATTCCATTAGTGTGGGATCAGTAAATACCAACACCAAATCATACTCTTGACGAAGTTCCTGAATTTTATTGATATAATTCATTGGCCACTCCGGATTAGGAATTTTACCTTCTTTGATATTTTTGCGTAGCTCACGATCCATCGTATAAGCATTTGGATCAGTAAAAATAAAACGATAAAGGGACTGCCCAATTTCCGCAACATTTTGATACTTCTTACCAAGTGTTGTTTTTCCTACTCCCGAAAATCCACAAATGATTTGACCTAATTGCTGTTTTTTTGATTCCATATCAAGACCCACCTCTATACTTCCCAAAGATATTCTTTTAGGTTCACTTTCCCATTCCTTACGATAATTCCTTCTTGTTCTAGTAGTGATTGTTGTTCTGTCCATCCATTCAATAACTTTCCACTACTATTTAACACTTTAAAACAAGGATAATCTCCGTAAAGTCCAGCATACTTGAGAGCTTTTCCAACCAGGCGTGAGTTCTTAGGTCGCCCCATCAACTTAGCAATCTGTCCATAAGTTGTCACTTTCCCATAGGGAATTTCCATGATAATTTCATATACTTCTAAAAAGAATGCTTCTGTATCCATATATCACCTATTTCTATATCATTAAGATTCACGAACCGTCACTTTATCATCCTCTTCTAAATGACCGATTAAAAGAGAGGATTCAGGATCATGCTCGTAATAATTAGAAATTACTTGTTCTTCATCATAATTCGCGTAACAATAACGGCAAAAATGTGGACAAGTATTATAGACACCTAGATCAACCGTTTGCACACAACCACAATTACTTCGATTGTGATTCTTACGAAATCCCTTTGTTTTACCAGTCAAATGATAAACCGTTTCCAAATCGATACAACCACCCTTACGAAATCCGTACTGTGTTAAGTCATATGGCTCTGCACACGTTTGAATAGGAATCGCGAAAGAAGAGGCAACCCTGCTGAAGACTTCCGCTAAAGTTTCGATTTCTTTTTGACTAAGTGGTTTGATTCCTAATTCTTGTTCATGTTTTCGCGTATTCTTTTTAAAATCGATAAAACTGATGATCACTCTGGAAATATCGTCTTTGATTTCTTCCAAAAGACGTCGAAACATCGCTTCATGATAGGAAATAGTATATTTTGCATTGATAAAAATAGGATCATAACGCAACATAACACGATCTTTTCCATATTTAGAAGCCAAAAAATGAAATGCCTTGATCATATTTCCCTTCCCTATCACACGTGGTTCTGTTTCTTTCGTATAAGGCGTTAACGTAATCTGAAACAAAAGTGAATAATCTTTTAACTCTTCTAAGTATGGGAAAAGAGGAATGGGATTTTTCGTACAGAAAACAATAAGATCAACATGATTCGAATCGAGAGGAATACGACTAACTTGCCTCGGATAAAACGGATTTCTCACATCCGCATAACCATCTCGAATTCGATTGATGAACCATTTACTATAAAAAGCAGCAATATCCGTTCTACCACTCACATTAATAATCATATTCCCCCTCCTTCTTAAAACATTATAAAATCCATTTTGGATAACGCTTTTTGAGTCTCAATATCAAAGTGGATAACAAATGAGTGATCACCAAAAGAGCAATCAATTTGATAATCGTATATTCTTTAAAAAATAACGGGAAACACAAATCTAGTAACACGATTACCATCGGATGTAACAAATAATAATATTTGGATAAATTGCGAAGTTTACGTGCCAGAGCATGAGAACATAAAGGACCAATATATAGTAAACTTAAAAATAAATAGTAAACTAACGGAACACAAGATAATAAGATATTACTATTTAAGCGATGCGTCAACTGTAATAAAATTCCTTCGATAACAAGCAAATAAACGGATAATAATAATTTTAGAAAACTATAGCTCCGGAAAGGATCTTTCTTTTTGCCGACATGATAACCGAGAACGACATAAAACAAACCGAAGAAAAGAAAATTACGGGTCGTAAAGAAAATCTTAAAATAATAAGACAAAAGCGATTGAAAACTAGAGGGTAACATACCAAAATAGGTTTCGGTTGCTCCAAATAAAAGTAAAACAAATGATATTCCTAATAATATTTTATAAGAGAATTTTTCTTTCCATTTTTTAAGTACAATCAAAGATAAAAATAAAGCAGGAAAATACCAAAGATGATAGAAAGTTCCTGTATAAATAAGTGCGATGATTAACACGATAGGAATGAAGAAGATCGATAAAAGTCCTAATAAATATGGAGATATCGATAATGATCCGACAAATTGCCATGCGATATCAAAATAGTCCCTAGCCCAAATAAGAAGAACCGGGATATAGAGAAAACTCCAAAATAGATAGAAAGGAAGCATCGATTTGATATATTGATTAATATAACCTGGATTATCTACTTCTTTTTTGGCCACAAAATAGCCTGTAATCAAGAAAAAAATAGGTACGCAAGTTCTACTTACAATATTGTTAAAAGCAAGATCAAGACCATCAGAAACACCTAAAAAAGGACGTAAATGTAAAACGATGATAATGATCGATGAAATATAACGCAACAAATCAAGATTATCATAATAAAGAATTCCTTTTTCATGATGAGCCATACTTCTTTTTTCAATATAAGTAATCGATACCGTTGCTACAATCGTAAAAAAGAAAATTGCCGATATGGAACCGAGTCCATTTTCCACTTGAAACACATTGACAGCCTTCAAAAAAAGAAACATCAAAAAGCAAACAATTCCAATCATATAACTCTTTCGAATCCAAGGAAGTAGTTCTTTTTTCTCTTTCGCATCGCGACTGAAGTACCATCCAGATAAACCAATCAGTAATGCAATATCGATGAGAAGAACTGTATCTTGAATATTCAAAAGATGAATTTCACGTAACAAATATAATCCTAAAAAAACAATCACCGCAAGAACCCAGCCATTTATTCGCCTCATACTACTCAACTCTCTCGTACTCTTATTTTACATCAAAACACACATTTTTAAAAGCGTAAGTAATAAGAAATTGATCATTCAACATGAGAAACTAAAAAAAATAGACGTTTAAGTCTATTTATTCTACTACTTTCGATAATAATTCTTCATATTCCTTTTGGAAACGAGTATCATCAAACATGATATTTTCTTCTGATAGTTGCCAATGATCCGCATTCTCGATCAAAAAGTCAATTACCGTTTCCGAATTCGTCAAAATTGCAATCATATCGTCGACAGTCTGCTCCAACATTTCATCGGTCTCATCACGATTGATATCACCAATCAGCTCTCGCTTATAAAAATCGATATAGTAATCATCTAATCCTTTTCCCTCAATATAGGACATTGCTTTTTCCTCAGTTAAGAATTCGCGATACTGCTCTTTACACGTTTCTAACTCATCTTTCGTATTGGCAATATATTGTTTTGTTTCAATAAAATCTTTACCATCTTCGATATAATTCTCGATAGTGAGTAAACTCGTCATCTGTTCATCATCTAACAGTAGAATGATTTCAACGATATTGTTAAGACCATCTCGTAAATAAGCCTTACAGGCCTTCTCAACAACTGCATAATCACCTTTGGTGATCGTTCTTGACAAATACTGATCGATTTTTTGCATATCGATATCGTCAGAATTAGCTAATTGTGACAATTCTTCCATTTCTTTTCTCAATTTGCTCTCTTGATTCATATCAAAAATAACATAATAACCAACTAAAATCAAAAACAAAGCAACTAGGATCGCAACTCCTATTAATAGTTTCTTTTTCATACTCTCTCCTCCACGATTCTTCCTATTCATCTTTAAATAATTTGACAATGAACGGTTTTAATAATTCCATTAAAAGAAAAGCAAATACGTTAACCATTGCAATAAATACAAATTGTGATACCTGAATAGTAGTTAAACCAAATATCTTTCCCATTGGAGTAAAAAATACAAGTATCTGTACGACGATTAATAGTAAAATACCAATATTTAAATGTTTATTACTAAATAAGCCTCTTTTATAGATCGGTTCTTTTAAAGAACGACAATTATAAGCAAAGACAAATTCATTGAGAATAATACTAAGCAAAGCAAGTGTTTGGGCAGTCTCAATTCCTAAATCCATAAAATGATAATAAACAAATAAACTAATCAGTGTTTCTAATATGACCGATACAATTAAAAAAGCACTGAAAAAATTCGTAAAGATTCTTTTATTTAGACCATTTGGTTTCCGCTTCATCGTATCTTTAGAAGCACCTTCGAATGCTAATGCAATAGAAGGAATGGTATCTGCTACTAAGTCAATATATAAAACATGAATGGCCGAAATAATCGTATTACCAGTCAACATACCAAATAAGATAATGGCAATTTCGGTAAAATTACTAGATAAATTATACAAAATATTCGTAATGACATTATCGTATATTCTTCTACCTTCTGATATTGCCGTCGTAATGGTATGAAAACTATCATCTAATAGAATAATATCCGATACATCTTTCGTTACATCCGTACCACTTTTTCCCATACCAATTCCAACATTGGCAAGCTTAATAGCAGGAGCATCGTTCACACCATCACCAGTCATAGCAACTACTTTCCCCGTTTTTTGAAGCGCTTTTACGATCTGTAATTTATTTTCTGGATTAACTCTTGCAAATACCGAATGGTTGGCAAGACATTTGATCAAATCTTTTTCACCCATGCCATCTAGTTCACTCGCATTCAAGCATTCTTGCATCGATGAACAGATACCAACTTCTTTTGCGATCGCATAAGCAGTTGGTAAATTATCTCCCGTTAACATAATAGGACGAATATTCGCTTGTAAACAGGTTTCAATGGATTCTTTAATATTCTTTCGAACAGGATCTTTTAAGCCAACTAATCCAACAAAAATCAAATCCTGTTCTTCTTGAAGATAATCTTCTTCGAGAATTCTATCTGTATGGATCTTTTTATAAGCAAAAGCCAAAACTTTTAAAGCTTCATTGGACATCGCTTCTTCCAGCTTTTGATAGTTTGTTATTTTATCCTTTGATAGTCTTTGTATTTTTCCATCGATTAAGACACTGGTACATCTTTTGATAATCGATTCAAAACTACCTTTTGTATATAAAAATGTTTGCTGGTCCTTATCATAGATCACACTCATCATTTTGCGATCAGAGTCAAATGGTAGTTCTAGTCGCATGGTAGCAGGTTCTACCTTCATCTCATACTTCTTTCGATAATTTTTTAAAGCTACATCGACAGCATCCCCAGTATAAAGACCACTCTCATTTAATACGGAAGTATTACAATATTCGATAATTTCAGTAAAAGGTGAATAAGTTTGAATAGCATCTAAGGGAATTTCTCCAGTTGGCAGACAAACTTTCACAACTTCCATTTTATTTTTCGTTAAAGTTCCTGTTTTATCACTACAAATCACTTCAGTTGAACCTAATGTTTCAATCGCCGCCAAATTTCTTACGATCGATTTTTTTTTGGCCATTTGGCTAACACCAATCGAAAGCGTCGCCGTAATCGCAATTGGTAAGCATTCTGGTACACTCGCAACGATCATCGAAATACATAACATGATGATACTTAACATATCATAGTGATTCCAAAGACTAAAAATCAAAACAAAAGCAATCAGGATCGCCGCAACAATCGTAATAAAACGACTAATTTTTCTTACTTTCATTTGTAAAGGTGTAAGTGGTTCTTCTTTGGTATTCATAACTTTCGCGATTTTTCCTAATTCGGTATCCATACCAATTGCAACCACAATTGCTTCAATTTTACCAGCTACCAATACCGTTCCCGAATAAACCATATTTTTTCTTTCGGAGATGGTTACATCACCAGAGATCACTTCTTCATCTTTATCGACCGTATCACTTTCTCCAGTTAAAATCGACTCATCGACTTTTCCAAAATAACTTTCGACTACTCTGGCATCTGCTGGTATTCTATCACCTGCTTCTAAGACTAAATAATCGCCAACCACCAACTTTTTAGAATCAATTCTTTTGAATTTACTATTTCTCTTTACAGTTATATAATTGGCAGAATATTTCTTCAATTTCCCAATTGCATCTTCCGCTTTGGATTCTTGTAAAAACCCCATAATACAATTGACGAAAGTTGTACCAAGTATCACAATCGGCTCTAAGAAATCACTCTTAGTTACGATCGCATAAATCAGTGATAGTATTCCTACGACTAATAGAAGAATGATCATAACGTTTTTAAACTGACTCAAAAATATTTGCCATTTCGTCTTCTTATTCTTTTCGATCAATTCATTTTTTCCATAAAGTTTCTGTAACTTTCTTACTTGTTTAGAAGATAACCCTTGCTTTGATGTTTGCAAAGATGTAAATATTTGCGAAACGGTTTGTTGATATGCGCTTTTCATGTCATCACCAATATACTTTCTATTATGAACTATTTTTACCATTATATCACAAATCAAAATAACCTACTACTCTATCTTAAGATTATTCTACTTTCATAAAAAAAACAAATCTCTACGATTTGTCTTACTAAGATAATTCTGTCAATTGATCGATAAACTTTCGGCAATCATTCTCTACTAATATCACTTTATTTTGAATTTCAAAAGCGAGATCTGGATATCGATCATTGACCCGAATCAAAGTGGCAGAAGGAAACTCTAAAACCATTCTTTCAAAAGGAAAGCGGATGATCCCTGGTGTATTAAACCCAACTCCTAATTCGATCAATACGAGTCTTTTCTTTTTATTTTCTTCGACAAACGTTTGGTAGGCATGTTGTAAGGTGTACCAATGCTCATCTTCCACAAAAAAGGCATCTTTCCTTAAATTTATCTCCATCGATTCATGACAAACCGGACAAATCGGGACTAATTCCGTCGGAATTTTACAATCATGATTGTTTTTCATCATTTCTTTTACCATATACAAAAAAAGTGATATTGTTTATCACTCATTAAAATACATCTTGATGATCATTCAATAAATAGATACCAATACAAGTTATTCCAATTCCTAACAAGATGATCGATGATGTTATTTCTATCTGTTTCAATATAGTTAAAACGACAACACCGATTCCCATCGCAACGGCAACTGCTTTTAACACAAGATTAACCATTGCTTTTATTTTGGTATTCTGATATTCATACTTTTTCGCATTTAAAAGTTCTTCTACCGACACTTCTAATATATCCGCTAGTTTCGCAATCGTATTGACATCTGGACAAGACAAATCTCTCTCCCATTTCGATACAGCTTTGTCTGTAACATGCATCTTCTCGGCTAGCTCACTTTGCGTCATCCCTTTTTTCTTTCTAAAAAAGGCAATTGTTTTACCAATACTTGTCAATTACATAACCTCCTCAATGAAATATAATTACATGATACGCAAAAGAGACAAAAAAGTAAACAGACAATCCGTTTAGTTTTCTCGACAATCCGTTTACTTATCTCTTTAATCCTTAAACATGCAAAAACCAAGCAAAAACAAAGAAAACATAAACCTGTATCACCCAAGTAAATTTCTTGTTTGTAAACGTTTTTCTACTTTTCTTTCTCTATGTTCTTCTGTTTTCTCTTTTTGAAAAGGAAGAAAAGAATAATGCTGGAAAAAAGGAGCACCACGATCTCAATTCCCATTATCGTCATCCATAAATAACGATCTTGTGAATCTGCTTTTTTTACTTCTTCCACTTCTGGCTCAACCTCTTCTGGAAGTACTTGTTCTTGCGGTTCATCTCTTGTTATGCGAAGCAAATATTCTTTCGTACTACCATCTTCTGCCGTAACGATCAACTTTATTTCGTTTAAACCGACATTGAGTGAGTAATCTCCCATTCCATCTACAGTCGCCGTACCATCTTCCACTATCGCACTTATCGTAATCGCATCTACTTCATTTCCCACTTCAACATCGTATTCTAGTAACTCAGGATCGAATAACACTTCTCCAGAACTTAATTCAATATTCGCTAAATTAGCATTATTCGATTTTGGCTCTACTATTGGCTGAGTTGTTTCTTTGTCAGGAATAGAAGTTGTTGGATTCGAATAACTTGGTGTTTTGGGCGCATCGTCTAAATAGATATAACCAGTTATACCATAGCGATCTGGTGATATCGTATATTCACAAGCGACTCTTTTCGCATTTGCATAACAAATTTTATCCGTTTCTTCACTTACACCATTCGCGATACATTCGATAAATTCAGGATCATTACGATCGATACATGGTCCCGTTGAATCCCAAACAAATAAAGTATTACCATCAACTCTTTCTACGTATCCTACATGTCCATAAGAAGTCCATCCTCCCCATACGATAATCGAATTCGCTCTAGGTGTCGTTCCGACAGAATATCCAGCATTCTTGGCATCATTGTACCATTCTTTCGCATTTCCAAAACCGGGTAAAGCAAGTCCAGCTTTTTCATATGCCATATTCCAAGCGTACCACGTACAATTCGTCCCATAAGGACCAGTTTGAACATAAGGGTTGGTAGCAGCATGAACTTTTGTAATACCGAGTAACATCAGCAATAATAATACTCCTATTTTCCCACTATATTTCATATTTACTCTCCCTCATCAGTAAAAAATAATGATTCCATAATAAATTCTCCAACCGGCTCCCATTCTTCTCTCAGATTTTCAAAGCATTGAAAAGAAATAAGAACCAATTTATGATCATAAGAGAAAAAAACAGTATGATTATAAAAATTCTGGTTTTCTTCTTGACTCGTGAATTCTACTTCTGCTACAGCGTGTTTTCCTATCGTATCATAAGTAGTATCAATCAATTTGTTATCCTGTTTTAAAAACTGAACAATTTCTTTTTGATACGATTTTACTTCTTCATTTTCTAATATGCCATCACTCATATAAATAAAAATATCAACGTTCCGTTCCGCATTAGAAAAAACGATACCTGGTGCATTTTCAGGATATTTTTGTAAAATTTCATCGGCATCCAGTTGTTCAAAATTAACAGGAACTTTTACAAAGAAAAGGTCATCATCCACTTGAATATATTCTGTTTCTAGTTCTATTCCACTTTTTGTTTGAATAGACATGATATTTAATTTATCCATTTCTTGTTGCAAAGCCTCTTTATCTCTTTTTACTTTCTGTTGTAGAATCAAACAAACAACGATAACGATTAAAAAGACAAATCCTAAGAGTAACATGCCCATTTTCTTTTTCATAATGTTCTCATTTCACTTCCATTCTGTACTATATGTTTATCATATCACAATTTTAAACAATTACCAACCATCATAAAAAACTAGATCTACAATCTAATTGAAAATTTTATTCTCTCTTGCGTGTTAAAAAGCTTTCTGCAAGTTTATATTTTTCTTTGTTATGAATATATAAGTACCCAATGACACTAAATACAGAAGCACCAATAAAATTAACAATCAAATCCATCATAGTATCATGTAGACCAATATCTAAATATCCATCTAAAGTAACCAGTTCTTGACCATTGCTATCATATATAACGGTCTTATCAATATCATTTAAAGACACAACTTTATTGTTCACATCCGGATCGAGTGTAACCGTATTGATTTTATAAACGTACTCGTCCTTTTGCATATCAATATTTAAAAGATTATCCATTCCATATTCAAAAAATTCCCATGCAACTCCAATTGTCATACTGAAGCAAAAAGCAACTATCGATACAAATAATGGTGAAAGTTTAATAGATGTAATATTTTCATTTAATAAATAAATGAGAGAAAAACCAATACTTGCACATAAAAAACCATTAATGGTATGAAGTACTTCATCAAATCTTGGAATAAGTCCGTAAAAATTATTGATTTCTCCAAGAATTTCTGCTGAAAAGATGAAAATATAAATGGTAATTTCCAATCCCTCTGGCAAATCAATTTTAAATGTTTTTTCCGCAAAAGCTGGTAAAGCAAATAAAAATAAAGATAAAATACATAACATTCCATTTTGTATATCTCCAGTCATCAATTCACGGATCATACAAACAATAATCAACAATCGTAAAACAAAAAATACTCTTCTTTTCGTCTTGCTCATATTCTGAACATACTGTTTCGCTCGTTTAATAAAACTCTTCATAACATCAATCTCCATATTCAAACTTTGTAATATTATCTTTTCATCATTATACCATATTTTTATAAATAAAAAACTAGATATCTCTATCTAGTTTATATTAATATGGTAACAAGAGATTGTTCAACAAATTACCGTTTAAAAAAATAACTTTAGTCCTTCTTTCTAGTTAAGAAAACCCCAATGATTAATCCAATTAGGATAATTGGTGCTGTTCTGATAAATAACCATTCAAAAGAATGAAAAGTAACTCCTAAAACAACATTTTCAGGACTACTATAATCCCAATTTAAGTATGGACTATTCAATAAAATTAAAAATATGAAAATAATTATTATCATGATACATAATGAGATTAACAACCAATGAGCTATTTTTCTTCTTTCACTCTTCTTTTGTGATAGTTGTAAGTTTATGATCTCCAACTTTTCAGAAATGGCCTTTATATCATCCACTTTAGATTCAGAAATATTTTCTCCAAGTAAAGTACTTACCGGTGTTTCAAGAACTTCTGATATTGTAATTAACATTTCCGCATCAGGAACTGATAGCCCCTGTTCCCATTTAGAAATTGTTTGTCTCACCACATTTAACTTTATGGCAAGTTCCTCTTGCGAAAGACCTTTTGATTTTCTTATTGATTTCATATTTTCTTTTAACATTTTACAACAACTCCTTTCTTTACTAAAACTATTATATAAAGAACAGTCCGTTGCTACAAGCAATGCTTATTAACATTCAATATTTATACCCTCAAATACTACTTCATATATGAATGAAACACAGCAAATTACGATTTGCTATTTAGATAATTATATCATTTATTTTCAAAATAAAAAACTAGGTATAATACCTAGTAAAATAAACAAAATTGGTAGCGACGAGTGGATTCGAACCACCGACCGATCGGGTATGAAAAAAAGCTCTAATTAGTAATATGATGTAAAATATCAAAAAAGCCTTTATTTTTAAGGCTTTTTATTATTTGTAAAATTTGAGTAAGTTTGAATAGATTTGATTAAATATAAGTAAATTTGAATTATTTTTTATAAAAAATAACTAAAATTTAACTACAAATTTTTTATAAATATTTAACCGATAAATTGTAATTTATCTATTCATAATTATATACACTATAATAAAAACTACCATTCCAGTAATAAATCCTTTTAATGTTCTTTTTAATAATAATTCTTTAGAATAATTATCTTTAATTAATTTACTCATATTTTCCTCTGCTTTCTCTTTGTATTTTTCATTTGATATTCTTTCTCCTAAAAATAATTCATTAATAGATACACTTAAAACTTCACACAATTCACTTAATAATGAATAGTCTGGTAATCTTCTTCCATTTTCCCAATGTGATACAGCTCTATCTGTTACATTTAGTTTATCTGCAAGTTCTTGTTGTGTCATGTTTTTTTCTTTTCTTAATTCACAAATAAACTTTCCAATTCTTTCTTGATCCATTTCTTCCTCCTTTTCAGGATTAATATATCAAATTATTTATAAAAAATATCCATACAAACCGTAGAGTTATGTAAATTGTAATTTATATAAAACTTTTTTTCAAACCTTTTTTAAATACTAAAATTGCTTTTGCTGTTCCTGTAATTGACATAGTAACTAGCTCATAACCATCTTGTAACATTTCATTTGCTTTTTCTT
>CALVRE010000027.1 GCA_944358455.1 uncultured Bacilli bacterium
TAATACTATCTAAGCGATCTAAAATCCCACCATGACCTGGCATAATATTAGAAAAATCTTTCTTTCCATAATAACGTTTAATAGCAGAAAAAGTAAGATCTCCAAACTGACCAATAATCGATAAGAAAAGTGACATGAGTAAAATATTATGAATAGGAATCGTTGGATCAATTACTAAATGATAAAAATAAGTTGGAATCAAAGTACCAAATAAGGTACCTCCAATCATTCCTTCCCATGTCTTCTTAGGAGAAATCACTTCTAATAACTTTGTACGACCAATCAAACTGCCAGTCAAATAAGCATAGGTGTCGGTCAAAATGGAAATGAGTAGTAAATAGACGACAAGATCGAGGCCAATATTACGAAGTAAGATGAAAAGATGGAAAGAACTTCCCAAAAAGAAAATTCCACCAATCAAATAAAATGCATCAGTAACACTATATAACTTCGATTCATGAAATAAAACGACAGGAATTAGTAAAGCTAGAAAAAGGCCCGCTAACAGACGAAAATCAAGAGCATAAGTAATTCCCACTTCTGGTAGTTCGATAAAAATAAACAGTGTTAGTAAAACATAAGAAATAAACTGAATAAATAATGGTAATTCTTTCTTTGTTTGCTTAATATTCAAAAATTCTTTCAAACCAATCAAAGCAAGCACATAAATAACGGCTTGATAGAGAAATCCGCCATATAATAAAACGGGAATAAAAATTAATAAAGCGACGATCGCACTAATCATTCTTGTTTTCATTTTGCTCCTCCAAATCTACGATCACGATTTTGATATTCTAATAGCGCTTTTTCTAAATCCGATTCATCAAAATCAGGAAAATAAGTATCGGTAAAATACAATTCTGCATAAGCAGATTGATATAACATAAAATTGCTAAGACGATATTCGCCACTTGTACGAATGAGTAAATCGATCGGTGGTAAATTTTGATATGTATAGTGAAATAATAATTCTGGTGTCAAGGTATCAGGATCGATATTCTCTTTCATGAACTGTTTTATCATATCCACAATCTCATATTGTCCACCATAATTAAGACAAAAATTAAGGGTTCCTCTTCTATTATCTTTCGTCATTTCTGTAATTTCATCCATCGCATGCAAAACGTCTTCTCGTAAGCCATCTCTTCTACCGGAGAAAATCACTCGTATCTCTTCTTTTTGATATAATTTTGCTTCCTTTTTAAACTTATCGACGAAAAGATCCATCAGATAATCCACTTCTTCTTTATCTCGTTTAAAATTTTCAGTCGAAAAAATAAAAGCACTCAAATAAGGAATTCCTAAGTGAAAAATGGCTAGACTAAGATCGCGAAAGCGATCACTTCCCACCTTGTGCCCCATCGTTCTAGGAAGACCACGTCTTTTTGCCCATCTTCCATTTCCATCTAAAATAATAGCTAAATGATTTGGTAATTTTTCAATCATCTATCTCTACCTCACGTTATTATTATAATATATTTTATGCTATAATTCAACAAAATAGAGAAAGAAAAAAGAAGCCTAAGCTTCTTAAAAAGAATCGATGTTAATCTTTACTTTTTGATTGCCATTTACATAAGCGGCAGCTTGCACAATTGTACGAATTGAATTGGCAATGACACCACCTCGACCAATGACTGATCCCATATCGCTTTCGTTCACTAAAACTTGAATTAATATTGTATCATCTTCTCCTTCTAGTTCTTTTACAGCAACCATTTCAGGATCCTTTACTAAGTTTTTGACTAAAAAGTCCGTTAATTCTACTAGAGTCATACTATTTATCACTCTTTTTCATTTTTTCGTTGTGGAACTTTTCTAAAATTCCTTCTTGTCTAAAGATCATGCGAACCGTATCGGTTGGTTGCGCACCATCGTTTAACCATTTCATCGCTAATTCTTCATTAACGGTTACCTCCGCTGGATTAGCGGTTGGATTATAAGTACCAATCGTCTCGATAAAACGTCCATCTCTTGGACTTCTTGAATCAGCGGCAACAATACGATAGAAAGGTTGTTTTTTTGCTCCCATTCTTTTTAATCTTAATTTAACTGCCATAGTTTCCCTCCATTCATGCATTCATTCTAACATAAAAAAAAAGAAGTGTCAACACCTTTTGGTTGACACTTTATTGTATGTAATCTTCATTCACATTATTCTCAATTTCTTCTTCGATTTCTGGTGTCACTTCATCTTCGATTTCATCCCATGGTTCTTCATCTTCTTCGACTGCAATTTTCATCTTTGTTTCACCGACAATTTCAACGCCAAGTTCTTTTTCAATATCGAACGTAATAACACCATTTTCTCCAATGTTCACTTTACTACAAGTTGGTTGTTTGAGCGTACGTACAATAATATCGGTATCTCCCGTCAAATCTGCATTTTCTCTTATTTTTACGTTAAATAAATCATTGTAATCGATCTTTTTACTTACTACTGTCGTCTTAGAATCATTGTCATAAGAATACCAAATATTAACATCAAATGAGCCATCTACGCCCACTTTCCCACTCGATTTATATCCTTTGAACTTGTGATTGATGACCCAGCATCCTAGAACAGTAGTTGGATTATCGACCGTTTCGATACTATAATTGTTTTTGAAATATTTTTTACCTTTTCCAATAACGGCTTTGGTTACAATTTCTTTATATGCTGCCATATCTTCACCCCTCACTCTAATCTATGCAAAGGAAAGAGAAAAGTGTACAAAAATTGAGTGAAAAGTGAAATTCACACTTACGCGATCAAAGGTTCTACCAATTCCGTTTGATACAAGATTAAAAGTTCATGAAGAGGTCTTGTCATAGATACATAAAGAAGTTTCATATCTGTTTCATTTTCCGAATCAAATACCTCTTTACTAGCATCAGCCAGTATCACTGCATCGAACTCTAAACCTTTCGATAAAGAACTCGTAATACTACAGATACCGCCATGATATTCTGCATCATCAATCGTAACATGAGAAATCGCAATATGATTTTTTAAATAGTCATATATATGCTTTGCATCCATTTCATTCTTAGAAATGATAGCGATTGTTTTATGCCCTTTTTCCTGATACAACAATATATGATTCAAAATATTTTCATAACTTGCATCATTCTCATAACGAACGGGAAGTCCATGACGAATCACCGGTTCTGTTTCAAAGAGTCCTAAATAACGGTTTATTTTATTCGCTTCCATCATAATTTCAATCGTCGTACGATAACTTTTCTTGAGTGTACAAGTCGTAGCATTCAATTCATTCTCAATCGAATCCCAGCTTCCAATACTACGATATGGATAAATCGATTGCGCTAGATCGCCAAAGATACTAAATGTTGCATTTTTAAAGATCAGTCTGAGCGTAATAAAGATAAATTCTTTATAATCCTGTGCTTCATCGATAACCACTTGTCTATAACGATCGAAATAATCCGATCCTTTTATTCGATGTTTCAAATACATAAGTGCATTCAAATCTTCCATCTTATAAATCCTTTTATGAATTTGGTTCAACTCTTGATGCTCCAAAAATAAAATTGTCTCATCTTGCACATAGTCTTCTAGATGATTCAAAAATTTATAATAAATCGATGGTAATTTTTCATTCACCACTTTAAAATACTTTCGCAGCAAGTGGCATCCGGCACTTTCAATTTCTTTTACAAGCGCTTTCTTCTCTTGAATCAATTGTTTTTTTCTGGTTTCATCTGACTCATGAAAATAAATAGCATCGAGATACATTTTGGCATCAAAAATCAGTGCTTCTTTGCGCTCACGAATTTTCTTCATCGCTAATAAGATCGTATATTCAACTTGTTCTTTCCATGAACTGCCTCTTGATTCATGATCGAATAGATATTTGATTTCACTCCTTTTCAGAAGTGGAAAACCATGCATCATCAAATCACCGCTTGGAACAACTTCACATCTCAGATCATCTAAATAGCGATCGATCACATCTTTAAAATAGTGTGACATTTTGAAATTAGTCAAAAGATTATCTGGCATCTTCGATAGCTGAAATGTTTCTTTTAAATATTTGCTTGCTAACGTGACAAAGTCATACTCTTTTACTCCATAAACATCTAAATCCGGCAAGACATCTGATATATAGTTTACAAAAAACTTATTTGGTCCTAAAATCATATATTGATCGGAACGGATTAGATGTTTATAGTTGTACTCTAAATAGGCGATACGATGAAGTGCGACTGTCGTTTTACCAGAACCAGCAACTCCCTGAACAATTAAGTTCTTATAAAGACTTTCACGAATAATACTATTTTGTTCACTTTGAATCGTTGCAACAATATTCTTGAGTCTTGCATCATTACTTGCACTTAAATATGGTTTTAGAATTTCATCATTGGAAACCGTATCGACATCGTGGTAGGAAAGCAACTTTGAATTTTCAATTTCATATTGTCTTTTCAGGATTAACTCACCAAACGTGGTTCCTTCGGGTGTTTGATAAGAGGCAGAACCAATATTACTATCATAATAAAGTGAAGCAATCGGCGCTCGCCAATCGACTGTTACAATATCTTCCCTTTCGTTTGTAAGGCCAACTTTCCCAATGTAGCAAATATCTTTTTCGTGGTTTTTACTTTGAAAATCAATCCGTGCGAAATATGGTTTTAACAAGCTATTTTGATAAATGCGAATTCTATTTTTCAAAGTATTCTGATAATCGAGTTTTTCTTCCAAAGTCTCATAACTTCCTCTATCGGAATTGATGAGCATGGTTTTCACTACTTCGATCTTTTTTTCGTATTCTTTCAGTACTTCTTCTAATTTTTTTCTTTCTTCCATATTACCTCCTTCTATTTATGATTAGTCTTTTTCCCCAATTTGACAAGACTTGCTCTTGCCAAGCACACCCAAAAGGGAGAAAAGCGGACTAGAAGTGTGAAAATACGAAAAATAAGTAGATTTTGAGATCTACTGGTTGTAAATAATAAAGCCTAGTATTTTTTGACTATTCTAAAATATCATGGCAAGAATGATATTGTCAATAAAAAAGAGATTATTTTTCCATAATCTCTCCATCCATACTCCATGTTTTCACATCGGTAATTTTGACATCGACAATCTTACCAATGTTGTCTTTTGATCCTTTCACATTCACTAATTTCATCGTATCGGTATATCCCATCAACTTATGTTCATCTTTTTCACTAATTCCCTCAATTAAAACTGGTACTACCCGATTTAGATAAGCATCATTTGCTTTTTTTGCATATTCATTCACTAGTTGATTCAATTCTTGAAGACGACGTTCCTTTTCTTCGATAGGAGTATCATCTTTCATACGACTAGCAGGGGTTCCTTCGCGAGGAGAAAAAATGAATGTAAAAGCAGAATCGTACTCGCAAGTACGAACGACATCTAATGTTTCTTTGAAATCTTCTTCAGTTTCTCCAGGAAAGCCTACGATAATATCAGTCGTAATACTACTATAAGGAAGAGCTTCTTTCAGTTTATGAAAGAGTTCTAAATAGGATTCTTTAGTATATCTTCTTCCCATCAATTTTAAAATACGACTAGATCCTGATTGTAAAGGAAGATGAATATAAGGCATAATATTAGGGTATTTGGCAATTATTTCGATCATATGATCAGTAAAATCCCATGGATGACTCGTCACAAAACGAACACGAGCGATTCCTGTCTTTGCAACATCCTCTAGTAGATTAGCCATGTTGTAATTCAGATTTAAGTCTTTTCCATAAGCATTGACATTCTGACCTAACAAGGTTACTTCCTGATACCCATCGGCCACTAAGTTTTCTACTTCTTGGATGATAAATTCAGGATGACGACTTCTTTGTTTTCCTCTCGTATAAGGAACAATACAATAAGTACAGAACTTGTCACATCCATACATAATATTAACCCAAGCTTTATATTTGCTATCACGTTTTACCGGAATATTTTCGATAATTTCGCCTTCGATACTAGGTACTTCGACTTCGATACTGTGTTTATCGATCGCCTCTTTTAAAATGTTGGGCAAATTATAAATATTGTGAGTCCCAAAGACGATATCGATCCAGGCGTGTTTCTTCAAAATTTCGTCGACGACCACTTCTTCTTGGGCCATACATCCACAAATACCAACCATGATATCGGGGCGTTCCTCTTTCATATGTTTCATTCTTCCAATCATACCAAATACTTTATTATGAGCATTTTCACGAATCGCACAAGTATTGAGTAAGATTAAATCAGCTTCCTCCATCACACTTGCTTCTGTAAACGACATATCTTCTAAAATGGCTTTTATATTTTCCGTATCATGTTCGTTCATTTGACAGCCATAGGTTTTTACAAAATATGTTTTTCCTTTTCCTAATTCTTTTAAATTTTCTTTTACGATATATTCACTCGTTTTCACCAATACTTCGGCACGTGTTCTTTTTTGTGCTTCTTTCAAATTTGGTTTTAGCATAGTACCACTTCCTCGACACGATTAATAATATCATAAATTATCATTTTATACAAGAAAAAAGAGCAATCAAGCTCTTTTGAACCATTTCTGTTTTTTCTCATTTCCAATCTCGTTTGCTCTTCTAAGACAAAATCGTACCAAAAAGGGACTTGCCATATCAAATAATACACTAGATGCAACAACGATCGCTTGTAGTTCTTGTCCATCTTTCGGAAGTGCTTCAGCAGCAACGAGAGCAAGTCCAATTGCAATTCCTGTTTGGGAAAGTAAAGAAGGTCCCAAATATTTGGTAATCGTCCGATCACATTTCATAGTTTTTGCACCCATACTCGTACCGATTATTTTACCTATCGTACGGGCGAAAATGAAGATGATTCCATAGAGACCAATTTCTGGTAACAAAGTAAAGTCTAAACTTGCGCCTGATAGGATGAAAAATAAAATAAACAAAGGTGGTGTCAAAATATCCGTTAGATGAATAATTTTATGGATCACTTTATTCGGTGTCGTATTGACAAAAGCAAATCCCATGATGATAGCTACTAGTAAAGAAGAAATATTCAAATATTCGCACACTCCCATCATAAGAAAGAGAAAGGCAATAATACAAATAGCCATCTCCATGTCAGATTTGATCAATCGTTCACATCGACCTAAGAGTAAACCCAGAATAGAACCGATTAATAAAGATAAAATAATTTCACGGAATGGTTCTATCCAAACAAAAAGGTCCGATGTTAGATGTGTTTCATTTTGAGCGAACGCGAACGCAAAGCCAAAGAGGAGAATCGATACGACATCACCGATGGCAATAACCGACAACATCATATCCGTAAGTGGTCCTCTCGCTTTATACTCTTTTATGATCATCATGATAGCAGGTGGTGCGGTCGAAGATGCGATCGCACCTAAGATGAGAGCCAATGAAAAGTTCGCATTCACAAGAACAAGCAATCCTGTCACGATAAAAAAAGTAAAAAACGAACTAATCAGAGTAATGACAAGAGGTTTTATCCCCATCTTTTTGATAAATTTTAATTTGAACTCCGAACCAACAGAAAACGAAATAAACGCTAACGCCATCGAAACGAACGTTTCTAATTCTAGTAAAATAGATGAATTAATCCAATTTAAAAAAGATGGACCGATTAAAATACCAGCAATTAAATATCCGATAATCGCAGGAAGATGAAGCCTTTTCGCAATCTCGTTACACAATATTCCAGCAAATAAGATGATAGATATGGAATATAATAGATGCGTCATGATAATGTTCCCTCCACATCACGAAGAGGAATAATATAAGAAAAATAAGCACGAACAGGAACTAATTCCTTTGTGATCTTTTGAGCCTCTTTTACTTCTTCCTCCGTTCCAACGATTTCAATTTGATAACTATCATCATCGACATAATCCATCATATAACGTAAACTAGAAAAAATAGGGGCCGCTTTTTTATGACGTTTCTTCTCTTTTCTTAAGCTAACACTTTCGATAACCGTAATATTTGTAATGTTTTTTTCGCGAAATTGATGCATTAATTCGGCATACAACTCTTCTTCTCTTAAAACGATCACACATAAATTCATACACTCACTCTCCTATTTTCATTATATCTTCGTAAACAAAAGAATGCAAGAATTATACTTCTTGCATTACTACTAAAATCATCGGTTTACATTCTGTCTGTTGATATAAATATTTCCCTAAACGATCACGAATTCCATTTTTAATTTTATTGAATTCGACATAGTTTGGTTTAATATTTTCGTTGATTACTTCGAGGGCGATTTTCTCCGATTCCTTAATCAGATCGATATTGTCTTTGACGTAGATAAATCCACGAGTTAAGATTTCTGGACCGGCCAACACTTTTTTTGTCGCGTGATCTAATGTCGCACTCACGATTAAAATCCCATTATCACTGAGTAGTTCACGATCTTTTAACACAAGTGTTCCAACATCTTCAGAAGTTTTTCCATCGATTAAGATATCGTCGGCTTTGACATGTTCTTCTTGTTCGGTTAAAACGCCATTTTCAAAAATGGCTACTTGTCCATTTAATTTAATCAAGATATTCTCTTCTTTGAATCCTACTTGCATAGCTGCTTTGGCATTCTCTACTTGATGACGATATTCACCACATACTGGAAAATAATACTTTGGATTCATGAGTGCTAACATCATCATCAAATCTTCACGAGAAGCATGATGATCCAAATATTTCTTCGTTGGAAGAGTGATCAGTTCACAACCAATACGCGCAATCGCATCAAAAATCTTAGTCGAACTTTTTTCCATTCCATCGTATACTGGAGATACGAAAATAACTGTATCACTTTCCGTTAGTTTAATGAACTTGTCATATCCCTTCACGATTCGTTCCATATTCGAAAATGGTTTTTCACGTTCATTCGAAACAAATACAATAATACCTTCATCATTGACATGATGAATGCTCACAATACGACTTTTATCAAAATACATATAATGCATATCGATTGCTTTCATAATCGTCTTTTCTAAACGTTTCCCCATGATGACAACTTTACGATCCGTTTTCATGATCGCATTGAATAATTCTTGCATGCGGAAGATTTGTGTAGAAAAAACATTGCACAAAATACGACCTTCATGCTTACTGATAGCCTCACTTACAACCGAATAAATACGGTGGTTTGGCGATGTAAAACCACTTTTCTCTGCATAGAGTGATTCACTAAGTAAACATAATACACCTTGTTTTCCAACATAAGCGAGTTTCCCTATATCGGTTTTATAAGCATCGATCATCGTTGGATCAAAAATAAAGTTCCCCGTATAAAATATAGCTCCATCCGGTGTATATAACACATATCCTACTGCATCTGGAATCGCATGTGTGAGAGCGATTGGAAAAATACTATTCTTTCCGAACGTAATCTTACGATGTGGTTTTAGTTCAATCAAATGATCGGCACTCAACCCTTCATCATTTAATTCATTACGTAAAAGTTCTAATGTAAAAGGCGTACCATAAATATTAACATCTGGTAAATCAGCAATCATATCAGGAATCGCACCCATTTGTTCATCATGTCCGTGGGTAATAAAAATTCCTTTAATGCGATCCTTATTTTCTTTTAAATAATCGTAGTTTGGAATAATATAATCAATTCCAAGCATATTATCATCCGCATACTTTAAACCCGCATCAAAAATAAACAAATCACGATCTACATCAACGACATATAAGTTTTTCCCGTTTTCATTTAGTCCGCCCAAACTAAATATTTTAATTTTACTCATTTTTAACTCCTTTCTTTTTCTAACTAAAAATGACTCATTCATTATATCAAAAAATAACGAATTAGTCTACTTTTCTAAGGTAATCGTAAATACAAACCTATTGTTTGGTGTCGTCAATATTAGAATTGTTTCACCAATTAGCCTTTGTTACAACGGTTTCACCTATTCCACTTTGCCCTAATTGCTTTATGTTTAATTTTATTCTTCCACTTTCTAGGCTCTAAATTTGGTTCCTACATAGTAAATTTTTTATTAAAAAAGAAATTGTGTTCATCAATTTCTTTTGGCAATCTTAACTTTCATAAGAACAAGTTCTAGAACGAACGTATTTGACACAACCGCCATCTTTTTCTTCGTATTTGACAGTATCACTCTCGTATAGATTTCCTTCTGGTGAAATGAGGCAATAAGAAGTATCATCTTCTCGCCATTCACCATATGTACAATTGGCTTGCACGTTATTTCGAGCTTTTACTTTAATCGGAACATACAAGAATCTTCCAATTACACCACCAATTAAAAGTACACTTAAACCCCATATCATAACATTAAGACGACGATTCGATTTAGAATTTTCTTCCTTCGGAATGGCAATTTCGATCACTTGCTTTTTATTCGTTGTATGATCGATTTGGTCTTTGAATTTAATCTTAATTGCTTTCGTAGTAGAACGATCTTTCACATTTGGTTTTGAAGCCGTTTTTTTAGGTTGTAAAGAAGTCGTTTTCACTTTCGATGCAGTCATTTTTTCTTTTGTAACAACGGTTTTATTCGGACTCGTTTTTTTCACGACTTTTGGCTCATTTTTTTTCTTAGGAGTCGACTTTTTGGCAGAAGTAGAATTCTTCTTTTGAGGGCCAACTGGTCGACGTTTCAAATTTTTAATATCATTTTTTTTGTTAGCCATCGAAAGTCCCTCCTCCCTCTTTTTTTCATGCGCTTTTATATTATCACAAATCTCAAATTTGTCAATCATTCTCTTCCTATATGATATGAATTTGACACTCAAAAAAGACATCCGAAGATGTCTAACCGATCGTTAAAATACCAAGATCTTGATCGATGGTATTCATATTATAGAGAATAAGCAAATCTCGAATATTCGTATTTTCTCGCAAATAATCTTCAATACTAAATTTATAAAATCTAGGGTCAATCACATGAACCTTTTCGTAATGATTCACTAAGAAAGGAATCATACTATTCGCATAACTATCTTTGATGATAAGAAGTTCTTTTCCATTGTGAATATCTTGATTCGTAATCGTAATAAGAGGATGATTATTATCTAAGAAATAAGAATACTTATCTTTTTGATCTAAATATTTTTCTTCATATAAGGTATCGGTTATACGGTTACTAAAGACATAATTGACTTCATAATTATGATTCTTAGGAATAAAGATATGGATCTTATCTGGTGTCAACGTATAAAGATTCGTCTTCGAATAAAGTGTTCCATTAAAATTATCCGTTACCTCTTGAATATCAAATTCGGTAATCGCAAGTGGCGTAATATTATTAGATTTACAAAATTCTAGATAAGCATAATAAGCTCCATAACTAGTCCAGTGATGATCCAAACGATAGAACATTTGATACTCTTGGTTCCCATTTCGTAAAGCTTCTGTCACATCGATCGTATCAAACTTAATCTTCGAATAAATCGCATTCATTTCCTCTACTTGAGAATAAGTAGGTGCGTAACTTGGAAGTTTCTCTTCGTTAATCGTAATACTAGTTGGTACTAACATCAAATTCATATTGATATAATTCATATCTCCGTAAAATTGATTTAATACATCGACAATTTTATTTCCATTTTCCGGTTTTTGATAATTTTGAATTAAATATTCATCACTACCAATATAAACATCATCGATCATTTCTTTTCCTATTGTAAGTTCTGTTTTCGTTTTTACACTCATAAAGAAGTCTCGAAATGGAAAGTGATCAGCAAGATAATTTTCGATACCTTCCGTCAATTTTCCACTTTGTAAATTAAAAAAAGAAAGATGCGGAAAACTGGCTAGATAACGATTTTCATTTTCAGAAAACTCGATTTTACGAGAAAAGAGGAAAATAACCGAAAAAGTCAGAATAAAAAGAGAAAAGACAATCCCAAATAATTTTTCATATTTTATATTTTTCATATTTCACCTCAAAATCGAAAATATAAGAATGGATTATAGCTATCCGCGACAAGATAAGAAATCACGACCAGTAGCAACAATAGATAAACAAGAAGAATCAAGACAAATCCGAAAGCAGAATAATAAACTTTCTTATGAGATAGTTTTTCTTTTATCCATGGATAAGTTGGAATCGAAAAAATGACTGCTACTAAAATGACGATAAAATAATTTTTCAGGTAGAAAATAAAGGTTGAATCTAGTATACCATGCGATCCAATACCAAACATTTTTTCTGCATAACTGGTAAGTAAAGACATATCGTCGAAAGCAAAAATAAGCCATCCGATCAAAATAAAGAAACATGCATAGAGATGTCTTACCCAACTAGGCCATTTCTCCATATATTTCTTCAAGAAGAATTTTTCGATTACTAATAAAATTCCAAAATAAAGTCCCCATAATACAAAATTCCAAGCAGCTCCATGCCAAATTCCCGTCAAAAGCCATACGATTAGGATATTGCGAATATTAATGATTCTCTTTACTCTACTTCCTCCTAAAGGAATATAGACATAATCACGGAACCATGTCGATAAAGAAATATGCCATCTACGCCAAAATTCGGTAATACTTTTCGAAATATATGGATAATTAAAGTTTTCCAAATAATGAAAACCTAACATACGTCCCATTCCGATCGCCATATCACTGTAGGCACTAAAGTCAAAATAAATTTGAAAAGCAAATGCCAAGATTCCTAACCAAGCCGTCAAAACCGATAATTCATTCATTGGAGTCTCAGAAATCGTCGTCCAAAGAAATCCAATGTTGTTAGCAATTAATACCTTTTTAAACAATCCCTGAAGGAAACGCATCAGTCCACTATTGAAGTTCGCATAAGTAATGTCTCGTTTATAGAGCTCTTCACTTACCGTTTGATAGCGAACGATCGGACCAGCAATTAACTGTGGAAACATCGATACATAGGTCAAATACGTAAAATAATTGCGTTCTGGCATAACATCTCTGCGATAGACATCAATCGTATAGCTCATCGTCTGGAATGTATAAAAACTAATTCCAATCGGCAAGCCTAAATTAAGAAGTGGTATCTGGAGATGAAAAAGACCATTAATCGTGCTGATCAAAAAGTCACTATACTTAAAAAAGCCTAATAAACCTAAATTGATGATCACAGAGAGAAAGAGAAAAAACTTACGTTTCTTTTTATCTTGATAACGATTCATCATACGGCTACAATTATAATCTAAAAAGGTTGAAAAAAGCATTAGAAGAATATAAACAGGTTCTCCCCATGCATAAAAAAACAGACTAAAAATTAAAAGAATCACATTCTTCCATTTGACATTATGACTCTTAAAAGGAACAATATAATAAAGAATCAAAAGCAATGGAAAAAAGAAAAATAAAAAAGGAATACTACTAAAAACCATAAATCCTCCTTGCGCGTTTTCTCTACTCTCCCATCATACCAGAACATCCTTTTGATGTAAAGAAAAAAGAGGAATTATCCTCTATTTTACAATATTGTTTTTAATAGCTTTTAAAACCGCATCATTATCTTCTGATACAACAGAAACTAAGTATCCTTCGACTTCAGTTTCAAGACGATTTTTGACTAAATCATATTGAGCAGGTAAATAGGCACCCCATTGTTCTTCTTGTTTTGCCATGTAATCGGCCATTGCTTCTTTCACAGCCTCTTTCTTTCCTTCTGCCGGTTTCATGATCATATAACTACTTGCAGATACAATCATCATCGAAGTTTTGCCCGCATATTCTTCAACATCTTCCGTATTGATGTTGAAAGTAGTAGATAATACTTCATCGGTTACTTCTCCCATCATACCAAAGAGTGATGGATATCCTTCCTCTTTGATTAGACTCAGAGCCTTGTCATTATCGCTCGATACAATATAAACTAAATATCCTTCTATTTCCTCTTTTAGTAGTTGATCTTCCATACCCTCATAATAAGCATCTAACTCTGCTACCAAGGCATCTTTTTTTCCATCCGCTGGTTTTCCAATAAAGTAAGAATATCCATTTTCTTTTCCTACTTCTCTAGCCATACTATAATCATACATACCTTCTTCATTGGCAACATTTTCTTCGCTAATACCAACATCACTCAAAGTATAAATATCTTCTACTTCTCCAAATAAAGTTGGATCCATAAGTGAAGTCACCGCACCAGCACGACTAAATTCTCCTGATTTTAATCCATCGATTTCTTCAACAGCTTTCGTTAAGTCAATTTTACCATTATTGTTTCCACACCCAACCGCTGTCAAAGCTAGAAGTGATACAAGTCCTACTAATAATACTTTCTTCATCTTTCCTACCTCCAGAGACATTATACGGAATCTATCAAAAGAAAGCAAGTATAAGTGTCAAATTTTACACTCTTTCACAATGTGGGAAATTATGGGAGTCGACAACAAAAAAGAAGGATTATTTTCCTTCTTTTAATGTTTCAATCGCTTTACGCATTTGTAGATCATACTTAATCATATCAAGTCCACCAAATGCATTTAAGAATTCATCTTTCTTCATTTGATATCTCTCTGCTAATTTAGAAGCTTCTTCATCTGCTTCTTCATCGCTAATTTCGATCTTTTCTTCCTTGACAATTTCTTCAAGCATCAAACGATATAATACGCGATTATGAGCTTCTTCTCTCATTTGTTCTCTTAAAGCAGCTTCATCTGAATTCGTAAATTGATAGAATTGCTCCAATGTCAACCCTTGCATTCTTAAATGTTCTTCGTATTGTTTTAACATACGATCCGTTTCATCTTTGATCATTGCTTCTGGAATTTCGACTTCGACATTTTTACCAGCAGCAGCTAATAATTCATCAATATATTTATTTTCTGCTTCCACTTCTTTACGAGCTAAAATATTCTCTTCTACTTGTTTTTGTAAAGCTTCCAATGAATCGATTCCTTCCATACCCAAATCTTCAAAAAAGTCAACGTTAATTTCTGGAATGATCGTTTCTTTGATTTCGTTTACTTTTACTTTGAAAACAACCTCTTGTCCTTTCAAATCTTCAGCGTGATAATCATCAGGAAATTTCAAATTAAGATCTTTTTCTTCTCCTTTTTTCATTCCGACAATTTGTTCTTCAAAACCAGGAATAAAAGAATGACTTCCCAATTTTAGAGAATAATTTTCTCCTTTGCCACCTTCGAAAGGAACCCCATCTTTAAATCCTTCAAAATCGATTACGACGGTATCTCCTTCTTTCGCATCGCCATCTTTCTCGACTACTTCAGCATAGTGCTCTCTCATATGTTCGATAGAAGCATCAATTTCTTCTTTTGTCGCTTCAATCTTATCTTTCTTTACTTTTAAACCTTTATATTTTCCTAATTTTACTTCTGGTTTTAACGTTAGTTGAAATAAGAATTCGCAACCATTTTCATCGATGCTCTTTAAACTCATCTCTGGTTGAGCAACAATTTGTAAATCTTTATTTTCCTCTAACATTCTTTCATAAGCTCTTTGAATACATAAATCAGCAGCATCAAAATACAAAGCTTCTTTTCCATACTTCTTTAAAAACACTTCTTTTGGTGCTTTACCAGGTCTAAAGCCATCAATTTTTGCTTTCTTATTGGCTTTTTCAAATGCTTTATCTAAAGCATCTTGCCATTCTTGACCATCAATTTTTACGATAATTTCTTTCATTTTATTTCCTCCAATACTTAATTAGTATATCATATTTACCAGTTTTTTCAAGTAATAATGAGTGGTAATGAAAAAAATGCGAGGAATTCGCATTCTATCATTTTATTCCAATATCAAAATTAAGCAATACCTACAATTGCAACCTTATATTTACCATACTTTTATTACTTGCATTACTTCTTTTAAAGATATATCTTATTTAAATATTTTTTTCACTATCTAACCACTGATCTATTTTCTCATATAGATTAGTATCTTTATCAACCTTTATAGTGTTGATTCCTAGTTTTTTTGCACTTTCAATATTTTCTATATTATCATCCAAAAACAATAATTCTTCCGGTAATATTTTAAATTTATCTAATATATATTTATAAAAATCAGCATTTGGTTTCACTTTATGAATTTCCGATGAAATTAATATATCTTCTAAATATTCTATTTCCAAAGTTTCTCCTATGAAGTTTCTTACAAAAGAAACATGATTAGTAGCAATGATAATTTTTAAATGACTATTCTTTTCTTTGATTTTTTTAAACAAATCTACATCTTTTACTTGATATAATTTGTCAATCAAATTCTCTATTGTTCTCATTAATATCGAATCTTTATTTATGATTTTTCTGGCTTCCAAAAGGTAATCAGAATCATTAATATTTTTACCAAACATTCTTTCCAGCTTATCTTCTTCTGGGGTCAATTCAATATCTTTTTCATTCACTAAAACGCCTACTAAGTCAAATGCAATTAACTTAATCACTTCTATCCTCCTTTACTAAAATTCGCCAAGCGCCATAATCTTCGCAATATTTAATAACATTTTTTGTATTTTCGATTCTATACTCATATTTGTCTTTAATAGGATTAATAATCCTTACTTTACCATGATACATTCCATTTAAAATTATAAAATGACCTCCACTCATCTTTTTATTATTAAATCTTGAAGATTGCACACATAATACAATAAACTTATTTTCCTTGAGTTCTCTTATCAATTCTTCTTCGCTTAATTTTATTTCTTTTATGTTAATTTTGTTACTTAAACATTTTTCTATGTAGAAAAATCCCTTATAATTTAAATTTCTCTCTTTATTATGATTATAATCAAAAAACAAATTACTTTTATAGCATAAAATTTCTACATTTTGAATGCCATTTTCTTTCAGAGATAAGGCTAATTCTGTAATCCAAATCATTTTATTATTAATTTTTTTGATGTTTAATTTAAAATCGTTTAAGATATACAGAACACAAGAGCCACCACACAAAAGATTATTCATATTGTTATTTTTTACTTTCCAAAACCAATTGTTTTTGATTATATACGGTTAAACTATGTTGTGCTCGCGTGCAAACTACATAAAATAAATATTTATCTTTCTCTTGATATGGATATCCTTTATCTGTATAGACAATGACGCCATCAAACTCTAATCCTTTAGAAATATAAGAAGGCAATATTACAACATTTCCAATAGTTTTTTCACCAGTCTCGCTTAACATATTGACATCTGCTAATACTTTCTTTAATCTTTCATATAAATCAATTGTTTCATCATTATTTTTAGTTATGATCGCAATTCGTTTCATACCGTTAATCCTCATTTGATTTATATCACCAATTAAATATTCAGGAACTTGTTCATAAGTAGCATTTTTTATAACTACAGGAATGTTATTACTTTTTCTCACAGAACAAACATTATTAATTCCCAATATTTGGTTTGTATAATTTATAATTTCTTCACTAGAACGATATGTTTTAGTTAATTCAATATATCTTCCTTTCGATTCAAATATAGAGTTAATTTCATTTAAATTGTTATATATATAATAAGGATTTATAGTTTGATTAACGTCACCTAAAATTGTAAAAGATGCTTTGTCAAAAATCCTTCTCAACATTTCGAGTTGTAATAAAGAATAGTCCTGTGCCTCATCTATAATTACATGCTTAATATAATTTCCATTTGGATAACCATTTAATTCAAAATTTAGATACATAAGTGGAATTAAATCTTCATATTTTAATAATCCTTCTATTTTGAATATTTCATTTTGTTTAAGTCTCGCACTAGTTTTAAAGATATCAGAATTTACAATACTTGAGTAAATGTCCTTAACATTTAAATTATAGTTTAATAATTCGCATAATCGTTTTTTTAAAGTTTTACCATATTTTTTATATGATATATGATTTTTGTCACATATATATTCAGCAATAGCATCTATTCTACTAAAAAGTGGTAATCTTGAAAAACTACTAATCAATAATTGATTCAATTCTTTTTTAGTAAATTTTTTTTCATTAATTATTATTCCTTTATCAAATCTCATTTCTGTTTTTAATTGACTAACACAATTGTCTAATAGTTCCTTAAATTGATTAGATAATTTATATTTTGTACTTTTGAACTTTTCTTCATCTATATATTCACTTTTATAATATCTTTCAATAAAACTCGCAAAACTCTCTATTTTTTTGAAACCCTTCATATATGAACTAGCAAAATCATTATATGTTGTTTGCAAAACATTGTCTTCTCCTAATTCCGGCAAGACATTTGAAATATACTCAGAAAAAATTTCATTCGGCGAAAAAATCAGAACATTATTTGAGGTAAGATTATTTTCTTTATAAAGTAAGTACGCAATTCTATGCAAAGCTACAGACGTTTTTCCACTTCCAGCAATTCCTTGAACAATTAGATATTTGTCTTTGGTATTTCTAATAACTTCATTTTGCTCTTTTTGTATTGTGTTAACAATGTTTGTCATTTTTTCTGACGACGAGCTAGATAAAATTTCCTGCAAGAACTCATCATCTATATTGATGTTGTTGTCAAAACATCTTTCAATTGTTTCACCCTTTATCTTATATTGTCTTTTTAAAGTAACATTACCCGTTATATTCCCTACTGGAGCTTCATAAGAAGCAGGACCAACTCCATAATTATAGAATAGACTTGCAATAGGTGATCTCCAATCAAAAACATAAAAATTTAAATCTTTCATTATTCCATTTATACCAATATATATAGATTCTGAAAGTCCATCTTCCTCAAAATCTACTCTACCAAAATATGGACTAATTAAAGATCGTTTTAACTTTTGTAATTGCTTAATGTTGTCATTAGTATGTTCTACTTCAGTATTTATATCATACATTCCCATCGATATTTCTACTTCATCTAAAAGTGCGTTATTTTCCCAAATATACCTTTTCATCTCGTTGACCGAATTAATTTTATCTTGTATAGATGCATTGTCCTTTTCAATAATACTTTTAATTACTTCTAACGTTTTCTTTAAATATCTTTTTTCTATTTCTAATTGTTCCGATGTAATATTCACTTTCATAGTCCCTTCTTTTTTTGATATTTTTTAAATTGCATTCTATCAAAACTCTCATAAAATGTTCCAAAAGAATTCTCAGGATGTACAGAAGCAAGAAAACTTAAATCGCCTTGTAATTGACTAATATTGTATTCTGAAATAGGAAATTCAATTTCATCCATAACGATTATTTTATTATTAAGGATTCCACTTTTTTCCATTAAGATTAATGATAATACTATTTGTTGTGATAAATTATTGTATAAATTCCTATAATAACGATATAAAGACACATCATTAGTCTTTTCAAAGACATGATGACCTTTTTCTAAAAAATATGACAAATCAAAACAAATTATTTTATTTTTATTCTTTATAATATCACAAAAGGGAAAATAATTCATAAAGTACTTAACATAATCATCCATAGATATATTTCCTAAAACCACTTGAGTCTCATCTCTCATATCTATGACAACAGAATTACTATATTTATTTACCACTTTTTTTAATAATGACTTACTCTCATGATCTGTCGCAGAGTCCAACACAATTATTTCTTTTCCTTCTGAAATCAATCTCTGCAATTCATTGAACAAATATGTAGTTTTTCCAGTTTCTTGACTTTCAACTATTAATTGATTGTTTTTCATCAACAACCTCCTTGTTTAATACATTTTCTTGAATCCAAGCTTGCATTAAATACAAGAATATTTGTCTTCTATCCATACAGTGAGGATCTTCTCTATAAATATTTTCAAACTTACCAAAAGCAGAGTAACAACAAGAGCAACACATTCCTCTAAATATACAATTACTACACTTCTTGATTGTTTTGGCAGTTCGATTTCTTAATTCAATTATTTCTTCTTTTTTCAGCATATCTTCAATTTTTTCATTCAATACATTTCCCATGATAAATCTTTTCTCACCTTTAAAACCATCACACGGAAATACATCTCCATTTGGGTTAACAGATACTAATTCTCTTGCTGCTCCACAAGGATATCTCAAACAAATATAATCCCTAATCGGAGTATAGACATTTTCCTCAAATATATGAATAGAAAAGTTTTCAACATCAATCTCATCTTTCATCTGATGCATTGTTTTAAAACATCTTGCCCATTCTCCAGGTTTTGTAGTTAAATTATTCTCTTTTTCTCTTCCTAAAATATTTACTGGTCTCGGTTTGAAATTCATTCCAATCTTATCAAAATATTTCATTAGCTGTTTAGGGTAACGAACATTATGTTGTCCTACTGTACACACTGCACCATCTATATAAATACCATTATCTCTTAATTTTTTTATACCCTTTTCAATCTTGTCAAACACACCGTTTCCATTAATATCAACTCTTGTTTGATCTGTCATCTTCTTTGGGCCATCCAAACTTACACCGACACTTACATTAAATTCCTTGATTAAACTTATTAAGTCCTCTGTCACTGAAACGCAATTGATTTCTGTTCTATATTTTACTAGCTTATTATAATTTGGTTTTACTGCTTCTACTTTTTCAATAAATTTTCTCATGCCAGATACGTTCGTTGATGCCTCTCCACCTTGAAATTCAAATGTAATCACTTTTACTTGTGGCATTGACAACATACTATCTATAGTGGCATCCATTACTTCCTCAGTCATATTCTCCCCCTTAAATGGGCCACAATCTGCAAAACAATATTTACACCTTAAATTACAACCAGTCGTAATATTAACAACTATCACACTAGGATAATTTGCAGGGAGAGGAAAATCAAATTCAACTTCTGCACATTCCTTTTCCTCTGCTAATCCTCTAACAAACAGACTTAGCCATTCATCTTGTGTTAATATTTCTTTTTCATATTTTCTATATTCTTCTTCTTCAAATGCCATCCATGATCCTAATTCCGGATTAATCAAAATTTTAAAAATCCTATTTCCTACTTTCAAGGGGAAACTTTCTACTTTTTTAGATTTTGTGAACCTTTTTTTGCTAAGATCAAAAGGATTGTCTATTACTAGATTCTTACAATTTTTATCTAAAGCTAATCCTTTGAAGAATAATCTTTCCCATTCAATCTCATTAAATAAATCATTTTTATATTTATTGTACTCTTCTTTGCTTAATGTCAGTTTTATGTTAGTATTTTTATTTTTTAATTCATAATTTCCATTAATCTCTTTAATTATAACATCATTTGATTTCTCGTATTCACGACTCAACCAAGGACTTCTCATAACTTACCTCCACTAAAAATTACACAACATAGGAGATATTTCAAAACTTATTTATGAGTATGGGTTCCGCAACCGTCGTAACCTAATCCGATTTTGTTTCCAAATGAAATTTTAATTTTCTTATCTGAAAATTTTAACTTCAAATTTTTCACAATATCATTTTTTATTGTCATTTTTTTCAAGAAGGTCACCTCCTCTACTTTTTTAATTTTTTATGTAATACATAGACTCCTATGTTGCGTATAAAAAGATGACAAAAACATATGCTTGCCATCTTCAAATTTACTGCAATATAATTGATTGGGCAAACATACCCTCTGATTTTCATATATTATATATACTTTTTTTCTAAAATGTCAATAGCTTAACAATATTTTATTACTATCACTCATTCATATAAACGAAAAAATGCGAGGAATTCGCATTCTATCATTTTATTCCAATATCAAGATTAAGCAATACCTACAATTGCAACCTTATATTTACCATTTGGGCTTTCTACGGTAACAACGTCCCCAACCTTTTTTCCCATAATGGCTTTCGCAATTGGTGATTCATTTGAAATTTTATTTTGAAAAGGATCCGCTTCTTTACTTCCTACAATCGAATATTCTTCCGTCTCATTATCATCTTCGTATTTGATCGTAACCTTGTTTCCAAGAGATACTTTATCGGTACTGATTTCTTTGATAACAACGGCATTTTCGATCATTACTTCCAACTCTTTGATTTTGCTTTCAACAAGAGCTTGTTCATTGCGAGCAGCATCGTATTCGGCATTTTCACTTAAATCACCCAATGCACGTGCATCTTTTAAAGCGTTAATCACTTCTGGACGTTTTTCTAATTTTAAATATTCTAATTCCTTTTTTAAATCTTCTAAACCAGCTTCTGTCAGGTATACTTCTTTTGTATTCATATATTTCACCTCAATATTTATTTTTTTAAACTACAAAATAATACTACACATTTTTCGTTTTGTCAACTCTTTTTTTATATGTCATGATTAGAGCTGATTATATTATATTCTATCTTTCTCTTTTTATGCGCATGAGGTCATTTTGGTGTAGGCGAACATCTACTTTCATACGAATAATTTCACGTGGATGACGAGCTCGATCTAATTCATTTCCTTCTACGTCATAAATTTTGGGAATCGTAACGGAAACGGGATCCATACTTGGCCCAAAGAATTCAACATGATCTCCAGGTTTAAAATAATTACGTTGTTCGATGGAAACCATGTTCGTCTTTTCGTCATAAGATAGTACCACTCCTAAAAAGTCTTGATTGGATACTTCTTCTCTTCCGTTATAATATTGACAACTTTCATCGTAAACACCATCAAAAAATTGAACAACACTATCACGATTCGCAACATTGCGTAAAATTCGTTCTTCTTCTTTGTGATAAATAAAATGTTTGGGATCTTCAAAATAACGATCGATCGCTCTACGATAGACATTTACGACCGTTGCAATATAATAAATGGAACGCATTCTTCCTTCTATTTTAAACGAACAAATCCCCATTTCCATCATCTCGGGAATTTTTTTTAACATCGATAAATCCTTCGTACAAAAAGTAAAGTCTTTTTCGCCTTCTAAGATATTTTGCTTTTCATCTTCTAATTTAAAATCCCATCTACAAATTTGACTACATCCACCACGATTAGAATCTCTAGCCGTTAAGAAATTAGATAGCACACATCTTCCACTATAGGATGCACACATTGCGCCATGAATAAAACATTCAATTTCAATATCGACGTGATCGATGATGTTTTTAATTTCTTCCTTCGAAGCTTCTCTTCCTAATACAATTCTAGTAACACCTTGTTGTTTCCAAAAGAGAACTGCTTTTCGATTGAGAGTCGATTGTTGTGTCGATAAATGAATCTCGAGATTGGTATGTTTATGAGCGAGCGAAATGACGGTTGGATCACTGACGATAATAGCATCGACACCGATTTCTTCTAATTGTTGTAAATAATGAATCAAATCGGGAATTTCTTTATTATGAAGAACGATATTGACTGTTACATAAATACGTTTCCCACGTTCATGAGCAAACGTAACGCCTTCTTTAATTTCTTCTAGCGTAAAATTATTGGCATTGGCACGTAGTCCAAATAAGGCCCCTCCTAAATAAACGGCATCCGCACCATATAAAATGGCCCATTTTAAACGTTCTAAATCTCCTGCTGGAGCTAATAATTCTGGTTTTTTCATACTATTTCACCTTAAATACCGTTTCTTTATATAAGAATCCTTTATCGGTATTCCCTTCTAACAGTTCATCGATGACCTTTTCATATTCTCCCTTATTTTCATCATCTGCTTCGACATAATTTTTCATAATGGTAGGAATCAAGTCCTTTTTCACACCGTTAAAATTCAAATAGAAATAATCGATATGATGCTTCTTCAATATGAGACTTTCACTAAGACCATTCAGATAATAAGAAGAAAAAACAACCGTTCCTTGTTTGTCATCCATAATGGGATATCGTTTTCCTTCCTTTTCAATTTGAAAGTTTTCCGTGTCGGTTTTTATATTGAAATAGTGTAAATAGTTTTGAACGAGATGTCTTTTGGATACGAACATCGGAAGGCGTCCAAAAATGGGAACCATCACTTTTACTTCGGTATTTTCTTTGATTTCGATGATCTCATCCATCGTAATTTCACCCGATAAATAAGCATAATCGGCACCAAATTGATGCCAATAATTGCAAGTCATATAGTTTGTCGTCAAATGTTCTTGAGCCCATACCAATGGAGTTTTCAATTGATTCTCCATCTTGATGGTTACAAGAGCAATATCATAATAGAGAATTCCCGTAATATTCAATGAATCTAAAGTCTTCATAGTATCTTCTAAACACTTTAAATCTTCCTCATGCATATTCTTATTTAAAGCAACAAAGACTTCTTTTTGTTCTTCTTTCAACTTTTGAATAATCGTCATCGCTTCTTCTATTTCATAAACTCCACTGAAATTAACAGTCAAATCTTTAATTCCGATTATAAATCCATCCGCGTAAGATTTTGTTTCTTCAAACACATCATAAGTGGTTATATATTTTGTCATTTTCTCACTTCCTCGCCTTATTATAGCAGAAAAACTTAGAAATAGCTACTTTCTAAGTTCTAAGATTAATTCCTTTGATGATTCACTTTTGATAGTATCATCTAAAACTGATTCTGGTGTCACTTGATAAAAGATAAGATCATTCTGTGGTAAATAGGACAAAACATGTTCTAAATAACTGCCATCCCCATAAGTTTTCCCAGTCCATCCGGGTACGAACAAAGTGGGATTTTGATGTACTTCTTTTACTAATGAAATCCATCCTAAATCTTCCCTATTGGTGAGTACGTCGTCTCTTTCGACGCCTGATGTTTCTGCATAATCATCGATAATACGATCCATAACCGGAATTCCGTAATTGTAAGATTGAATAGCAGCATAAATATTATAATCAAAATGCTTAAGAAGATTTTGAAAACGCATCGCCATCAATTTGATATTCATCTCTAAATCCATCACATTCTCAAGTGATAAAGTTGTTTCATCAACGGTATTTGTTTCAAAATTATAAGCTTTGTAAACGGTCTCTTGCCATGCATCTACTGGTGCATCTCCTAATTGCCCGATTCCGATCGCATAACCATTATATTTTTCTCCTCCTGGCAAGTAACAATCATGCTGGAAATTACTCTCTTGCATAGCAATAGCCATCAAAAGGGTACTATCATGTAAATACATCTTTCCATATTTTTGAAAATAATAGCCAGCTTCTGTCTGTAATAAGTCTTGGAAGCGCTCCTCACTCATTCGCGAAGACAAAGCGTAACTAGAATCAACAAACAAGTCGTCATTAATATGAATAGAATACAACTTTCCATCATGTACCGACATAGAGGATAGTTTAGTAGCATTCGCCATAAATGATTTCTCCCAAAACTTTTGCATTTCTTCTTTCGTATTAGAATACTCAGAAGGAAGTAATAAAACACCTGTCAACAATAATCGTTTCCACAATATGAGCGAACGAATCGAATGTTCGGTAGAAATAGAAAGATTCAGTAAAAATTCGCGAAATTCTGGTTCGATATTCCAAATATTATCGATCACAAAAACACCATCCGGGCCGACAAAACCAACACGATTTTCTTCGATAAAACGCTCGTGCATATTTTGAAGAATCATTTTTATTTGTTCTATCACTGCTTCCTCTTGATACCAAGCGTGTTCCTTATAATAATGATTGCCAATCATCTTTCTTTCGACAAGAGTCGTTACTCCATATTTATCACTACCGATTAACCATATCTTTGCCATTCCAACTTTCCCCTTCCTTAATGTTATTTTCTACTATCTCTCCTTTTTTCAATGATGAAATATCTTTTTTGTGCTTTGTTATTGTATCAAAAAAAGTAGAAAAAATCTACTTTTTATTCCGTTAAACTTTTTGTAATAGTCACCACAACCCAGTCGTAAGTCGCCTCATCATAGTCAACATCTAAAGAAGTTGGTAACGTTCCATTGATTTCGATTTCATAACCTGTCAAACTAGCATTCCCTGTAGCAAGATCTGTATATTGTGTCTCAAAATCAGCTGCTTCTGCTTCATCGAATAAAACACTGATCGTATTGACAATACTTTGATATGCTAAATCAGATAATGTTCCTTCTTGAACAACGGTAATAACAGGTTGTCCATCTACCATCGTTTTATGATAGTAAAGATTTCCTCTTTGATAATTAATGGAACCATTTCCCGTCAAGTAATCTCTATCCGCTTCTAATTCTTCTTTGGTAATGGCACGACTTAAATCACGAACCGTTAACTTTGTACGCATATCCATCTGTTCATAAATACTTCCATCATCTAAGGTCGTAAAGGAAATTCCATCATTCGAAAGTGTTAACGTATTTTCGGTATCACTTTCGATCATGTTTTGTACTTCTTCTCGATCATTTCCCAACAATTCTTGAAGAGAAACATAAACACCGATTCCGATATTTCTTCCAATTTCATCTCCTTGAGGAATTGTCAACGATAAAATATGGTTCGATAATTGCATACGATATTCCGTTGACTCCGTTCCAACAATCGTCACCACTAGTTCGTTGGTAGTTGTCGCAACATTGACACTTTCATAAGATTCTCTCAAGGTCGATACAAACTCTGAATTAGAAAAATTAGTTGCTAATTGTTCTAAACTAATACCGGTTCCCTCTTGATTATTTTGATTGTTCTGATTATTTTGATCTGCTTTTTGATTATTATCTTTGATCCACAAATAGCCAAATACACATCCAGCCGCTAAAATAATCACAACTAAAATAGCTAAAATAATCACTGCTATATTCTTTTTCTTCTTTGGTTTTACTTCTTCTTTTGGTTCTTCTTTAGTAGGTGGAACTTCTTTCTTTTCATCCACAGGTTCTTTCACTTCCACTACTGGTGTTTTCTCTTCTGCTTCCGAAACTTGTTCCACTGCTACTTTGACACCCTCATTCGTCGGTGTTGCTTCAACATGAGGATTTTCTCTCATGATTTCAGGAGCAGGGTCTTCTACTTTTACCGTTTGTGATAAACCAGTTAAAAATGGGGTTACAACTGCTATATTTAAAGATGTTTTTTGACCACCGGTTACTTCGATCTCTTTATTTTCTAAATTTAATGTTGTCACCGCATAATTAGGATCTGTCACCGTCACTTTATTGTTTGCTAAAGCAATTAGGAATTGACGAAAAACTTCGATATCTTCGTTTTTGATCCCTTCCATAATCATTTTCCCATTTTGTTCTTTCAGTTCGCCAAAATAAAGTGTCAACATATTATTGTTTACTTCGCCTAGACTGTAAAACAAATATTCTTTATTTAATGATAAAATTTTAAAGCTAAATACTTTGTCAAATTCTACCTTTTGTCCGTTCGGATAATGTAATGATAAATTACTAATCATATGATTCCTCCTATTTTATTCTATTATTATTATAATGGTATTTTTTAAAAATTTCAAGATAAACAAAAAGATTACACAAAAAAGCATAATCTTTACAGTTTCTATCCATCTTTTCTTTTACTGACACCAACGCCATCTCCCACTTGATAGAATATGGTCTCAAACTCTTCATTATTTTCTAAAAACGATACATAGTCATTGATTTTACGAACAAGGCTACGAAGATTCTTACTTTCAATTCGATCGAGAGTATGGGTAAGTCCATGAAAATTTAAGTTATCGGAAATAATATACCCATGTTCATTCAAGTTTTCTTTAAACTTCTCAAAGAATTTTTGATATTGCGCTTTGGCAGCATCGATAAAGATCATATCATACTTTTTATTCAATACGACATCGAAAGCATCGGAATAGATGAGTTCAATACGATCATGAAGTTTAAAGGTATTGATATTTTGAATCGCCTCTTCATAACGTGTTTCATCTCGTTCGATCGTCGTCACTTGAATTTCAGGATCGACAAGAGCCATTTTAATAGCGGAATACCCGATGGCTGTTCCAATTTCTAATATTGTTTTAATGTCATGTTCTTTAATATAGTTTGTCAAAAAGGTAATCCCTTCTTCTTCCATAATGGGAACATGATTTTCTTTGGCATATGCTTCGATTTTCTTTAGTTCTTCTTCCATTAAAAACAAGTCAAATACTTTCTTACATTCTCTTCGTGTTCCGCTAATGTTTTAGCAAAATAAGTCTTTTGACTAGTCGCATCGCAAACATTTGCCATAAAGTAATAATAATCATTAGAATCTGGATAAATAGCAGCTTCGATACTAGCTTTACTTGGCATTCCACCAGGTCCAACTGGTAGGCCATAGTAATAATAGGTATTATATTTTGAATCTGTATTCATGTCTTTGGTCGTATAGGTCAATTTCCATTCGCCGATCGCATATCCTAAGGTCGCACAACTTTGTAACTTCATATCAATTGCCAAACGATTATAGAAGACACCAGCTACAACGGGACGATCTTCATCTAGAATCGCTTCATATTCCACAATACTTGCCATTGTGAGTAATTCATGAACGGAATAACGACTGGCTTCAATATCTTCTCTATATTTCGATAGTACAACATCCATCTGATCTAACATACGATATGCAACATATTCCGCACTTACTTCTTTACTAGTAAGTTCATAAGTAGAAGGAAATAAATATCCCTCCAACGGATGACGAATATCCTCATTCTTCACTTCATCTGTTACAAACCAATATTTTTCGATCACTTGATCGACAAACTCTGGACTATCCCACACTTCCAACAACTCTTCTTCTGATAAATCGATGACGTCGGCAACATATTCTGCTACTTGTTCGATATTTCTTCCTTCTGGAATACTGATCGTAACAGCATCAGGGTTATAAGTATTACCTCCTGATAATACTTCGACAATTTTGGATACACCCATGTTTTTTGATAACGGATATTTACCAGCTTCCAAAGATTCAGGGTTTGTTACTTTTACATAAATCTTATACGCAAGTGGGGAACGAATCAATCCGGCTTCCTTCAAAGAAGACGCTAACGTACTATAGGTACTTCCCTTCGCCACTTCGAATTCAATCACAGTATCATCTTTACTAACAGGACTTAATTGAAACATAAATAGAGCAATTACAATTATAATAAGTAAGAGTATAGAACCAAGTGTAATTAGTCCTATCTTTGTACTTCTTTTCATACTACACACGAAAAACGAGCTATTCTTGCTCGTTATTAGCTTGTTCTTGAACTGTTTGTTGTAATTGTTCTAAAATTGTTTCGATGATCTTCCATTCTTTATCTGTTTCAATTGGAATTAATTTTTGTTTATCTAACTCAGGATTATAGATAGCAGCATATACTTTCGTATTTCCTTCTTCATCTAATGTATTATCTGTATATACCATATAATTTTTTTTCGTTTCATCTGATTCAAAAGTAAATAATACTTCACATTCTACTTCTTGTCCCTCATCATTAAAGATTTTAAATGTCATTTTTTCATCTTTCATATTCATTTTCTCTTCCCTTTCTCTTTATCTAAATAAGTTTGTAAAATAATACTTGCGGCTAGTGCATCGACTTTTTCTTTTCTTTTTTTTCGCGACAAATCAGCTTCTAACATATAATGATGTGCTGATACAGTCGAAAGTCTTTCATCTTGCAATATTACATCCTTACCTAAATATTCTTCTAATCTTTTTTGAAAAGCAATCGTTGCTTCTCCACGTGGACCGATGGTATTATTCATATTCTTAGGAAATCCCATCACAATTTCATCCACTTCATAGAGTTCGATTAATTCTTTTATCTGAGGAAGTAAGCTCTCGTAATCTTCCTCATGAAAACGAATCGTCATAAGTGATGACGCAATCGTCTTCGATCGATCAGAAATTGCTACCCCCAGTGTTTTTGTACCTAAATCGAATCCAATCGCTCGCATTATTTATTCAAAAAACTAGTTACTAAAACTTCTAACAGTTTGGTACGATCAATTTTCATAATTTTGTTTCGAGCTTCTTTATGACTCGAAATATATCCTGGATCTCCACTCATCAAATAACCCACGATTTGATTGATAGGATTGTAGCCACGGTCTTCTAAAATAGTAACGACTTCTTTAATCGTTTCTTCAATAGACGCTCTCTCAAATTGGTCACTATTATAGATCTTTGTTTCTTCCATCTCATCACCTCTATGAATACATCTTCATTGTAACATGCTTTCTTTCTTTTAGCAAGTTACAATTTCGTCATATACACGAAAAAGACATATTTCAAACTGTTAATCAATAGACAAGCAATGTCATCTCTTCGTATAGAAAAAAGGCTACCAATATTTTCGGTAGTCTTTCTATTACTTATCATTAAGACGCAATCGTAACCGTTCCTGTTACACTTGCCTCACTTAATCTTGATTCGATGAAGGTTTTTGCACTACTATCTTTTACCGTAACGGTAATACCAGAGGTTATATTAGAAAACATATTCGCATAGCTGGTTACACGATCGAAAGTCATATTATGAAGATACAAAGTTTTTAAATTGACACAATTTAAAAACATACTACTCATATATATTACTTGGGATGTATTAAAACTACTTAAATCTAAATCTTGTAAACTACTACAACCATAAAACATATTACTCATACTTGTCACGTCAGAAGTATCAAATTCACTCAAATTCAACTCGGTTAAATTGCTGCAATTTTCAAACATAGAGTCCATCATTCTTACTTTTGAAGTATCAAATGTTTTTAAATCTAAGTTTGTTAATCCAATGCAATCTCTAAACATGGAAGACATAGTTGTTACATTTGAAGTATCAAATTTGCTGACATTTAAAGTGGTCAGACCACTACAACTGCGAAACATAAAACTCATATCTGTCACATTCGATGTTTTAAACTTACTGACATCTAAATTCTTTAAGCTACTACAACCATAAAACATAGCCCTCATATCCGTTACCTTTGAAGTGTTAAAGTTTCTAACATCTAAAGTGGTCAGACCACTACAATAACCAAACATCTCGTTCATCTTGGTCACATTCGATGTATCAAATTTACTAACATCTAAAGTTGTTAAGTTACTGCAAACATTAAACAGATAGCTCATATCTGTCACATTCGATGTATCTAAATATCTCACGTCTATTGTTGTCGCATTCCTCAATTGACTAAACAAACTTGAAGAATTTGGATTTGCTGCAACTCCTCCTTCTCCACCAATTACTACTTCATACAAACCATCATTATCATTATCGCTATAATATGCTATTACACTTTCATCTTGGTTCTCAGATACATCCCAATCTCCAATCACTGTTCCTGGTACGGCTACTGTATTGCTAATTCGTACACTTTCGATCGTTTCTCTTTTAATTGGACCGTCTAAAAATGATGATGTCGCCATCTGATAACCTTTAACACTTGCTATAATCGGTAAAATAGGATTAGTAAAATCTAGACATTCTTCCTCACTACTTACTTTTTCAACAGAAACAGAATTATCATCTTTCTTTTTATACGCACAATAAGTTCCGTTATAGATGGAAACTGCTGTGTTTCCATCCTCATCAATCGATGACTTTCCTTGCCAATTATCGATATCTCCTTTTAATCCTAATGTCGTATCGCTTGTGAGTGGAAATTCATAGGATAACGAGATATATCCTTGTATTGCCTGATCGTTTTCCATTGCTCGTATCATATTTTCGACACTGACACGAAAACTTGATTTTCTACTTTCCTCGATTATATTCATTACTAAGGGTGTTGCAATTAAGGCAATTACTGCTAATATCACGATAACTGCTAATAATTCGATTAACGTAAATCCTTTTCTCTTCATTTTAATTCCTCTTTCCTACTTTTATTATTTCTAGATTTTAGTTATTTATAATTGATCATCCTTTTTTTCAAAAAAAGTGCACAAAAAACATTTGTGCAACTGACTGCCATAGTTTCCCTTAGGCTCTCTAGCTTTGCGTCCCTAACTTTCGTTAAGTTTGCCTATCTTTTATTATTATAATCTATTTTGAAATATTTCGCAATCTTTATATAGAAAAAAGGAGAGTATGATCATGCTCTCCTTTAAAATGGCTAAAGAATTTATGACTATTCTAAAATTGCTTTGATTCTTCTTACACCTGCGCTACTTGCTTCTTCTTTTTTAATATGGAAATGACCTAGTTCACTCGTATTGGATACATGTGGTCCGCCACATAATTCTTTACTGACATCACCAATCGTATAAACGGTAACAATATCAGGATAGCGTTCGATGAATTGGCATTCAGCACCAAGTCGAACCGCATCTTCTTTTTTCATTTCTTCATGAGTGACAGGAATTGCCTCCCTAATCCACTCATTGACTAAGTCTTCTGCTTGTTGTAGTTCTTCTTTTGTCATCTTGTGATCACAAGGGAAATCAAAACGCATTCTTTCGTCCGTAATATTACTTCCTAACTGATGAACTTGTGGACCAAGTACTTTCTTGAGTGCTGCATTGAGTAAATGTGTTGCTGTATGATACTTAATATTTTGTTCGCTGTCACCAGCTAATCCACCTTTGAATCTTTGGGTCGATCCAGCTCTTGATTTTTCTTGATGTTCTTTAAACTTTGCTTGGAAGCCTTTTGTATCGACCTTTATATTCTGTTCCCTAGCTAGTTCTTCTGTAAGTTCAATTGGAAATCCATAGGTATCGTATAAACGGAAAGCAAGTGTCGCATCGATCATGTCACCTTCTAATTTTGAGGTTATTTTTTCGAATTCACGTAAACCTTTTTCAAGAGTACGATTAAATTTTGTTTTTTCATTGGTAAGTACTTCTAAAATCGCATCACGATTCACTTCTAATTCATGATAATATTTTTTATACTTTTCGATAAACATAGAAGCAATAATGGTATCCCAATCAGAATTGATGTCGATATTAATCTTTTTCGCGTAACGAATCGTACGACGAATCAAACGTCTTAAAATATAACCTTGATCCGTATTCGATGGTTTAATGAGAGCATTGTCACCAGCAATCATGACAACGGCACGAATATGATCGGCGATAATACGCATACTTCTCTTTACTTCTGCTTCTTCGTATTTTAATCCGGAAATTTCTTCTAGTTTAAGAATGATATCTTGGAAGATCGAAGTTTGATAATTATCATCTACTCCTTCTAGAACTGCCGTAATACGTTCTACTCCCATTCCAGTGTCGACATTCTTTTTCGTGAGTGGAGTTACTGTTCCGTCACCATTTCCATTATATTGTGTAAAAACATTGTTCCAAATTTCAACCCAACGTTCATCTTTTGGATCGAATTTAGATGGGATTGGTTCTTTACTACGCCAATAGAAAATTTCCGTATCGGGACCACATGGTCCTGTTCCACTACCTAGAGCCCACCAGTTATCTTCTTCTCCTAAATAGGCGATGTGATCTTCAGAAATGCCTAAACTTTTCCAAATCTCAGCACTTTCATGATCAGGTTCAATTAAATCGTTGCCACGAAAAACGGTAACCGATAAACGCTCTACTGGTATTTTCAATACTTCTGTTAAAAATTCAAAACTCCAACTGATGGATTCTTTTTTAAAATAATCTCCAAGTGACCAATTTCCTAGCATCTCAAAAAAGGTATGATGAGTTTCATCACCAATCGAATCGAGATCGTTACTACGGAAACATTTTTGAACATCAGCAAGTCTCGTTCCTAATGGATGAGGTTGTCCCATTAAATAAGGAATTAATGGTTGCATCCCAGCAGTATTGAACAATACGGTTGGGTCGTTTTCCGGTATAATCGGACTACTAGGAATTATTTTATGTCCTTTACTTTCAAAAAATTGTAAATATAAATCTTTAATGTTCATGATTATCATTCTCCTCTCGTTTTTTTAAAATTTCATCTAGCTGACGATAACAGTCGTCAAGCGATTGATTATTATCAATGTAGTAATCAGCATAAGCAATTGGACCAGCTTTGGCAATATTTTCAATTTCCGATATATCTCTTTTGATTGCTTCTTCTTTCGTCAAAGCTCGTCCATTTCGTTTTTCTAAACGACGATAACGGATATTCTTATCGGCAATGATGGCAACTACCGTTAAAGCATCCTTGAATTCTTCTTGCAAAACTTTCAGTTCATCCCAAGAATATAAGCCATCTAAAACTGTATTCCCTTCCTGGGCAGATGCTTTAATACGTGAAAGTAAAATCTTGGCATATGCTCCCATTCCGAGTTCCTGGCGAAGATGCTCACGCATCATTTTTTCGTTTTCAGCATTTACCTCTATTCCTGCTTCTTTTAACTTTTCCATCGTGATGCCACCAAAGTAAATTCTTTTGTAGCCTTTTTTCTCCAAGTAATCAGAAACAGATGATTTTCCTACCCCACACATTCCTACAATCGCAATGATATTATGCATGGTCCACCTCCTCTAATACGCATTCTACTTTCTTTTCTAAAGCGTTTAAGTCTTGATTATTGTCGATGACATAATCATAGTTATGATAGTGATCAAGACCAGTTTCCGTAATATGATCTTGTTCTTCTTTGGTAAGACCATTTTCATAGTTTTCGCGGTTTACACGAATCGTGATAGCCTCGGGATATCGTTCTTTGGGAATTTCAATTTCCTCTATTAAACGGGCATCCGTAATATAAATAATATCATAAAAATAAGAAAACACTTCAATATCTTCTAACAGGCGATCGATCAAAAGATGTTTATCGATCTTTTCTTTGATGAGTTCCACTCCTAATTGTTGTAACAAAAGACGCGGTTTGGTCGTTTCTTCGCCATTCCAATCAGTGATTCGTTTCGCATAATCCTTTAAATAATAAGCATACGCAAGTTCGATGCATTTTTTATCATGATAATGTGCTTCGATCATTTTACCGACCGTATCTTTTCCACTCTTGGCTTTACCAGAAATAATAAATATTTTGGGATTTCGTTTTACAAATTCCATCTTTTTCATCCTTTCTAAAGAAAAACCACGGGCTATCGCTAGGAACGAAAGACCGTGGTACCATCCTAATTTAACTCTGAATCGATAACGGCATTACCCGGCTAGTTTTCTAGCACTCAAAAGGAGCTTTCTATTAAGTCCACTATTCGTTTTCACCAACCACGAACTCTCTACTAGTTTTCTTAATATACTTTTCTTTTTCAACGTTTTAATCATTATTCAATTGAAAGAAATCATATTTTTCATCAAAAAAGAGAAAAATAGATTTACAAGCAGCAATAATTGGTGTTGATACTAACATGCCAATAATACCCCAAAAATGTCCAAATAGTAATAATCCTGAAATGATCGTTACAGGGTGAAGTTTTGTCGTCTTACTCATAATGAGTGGTTGGAAGAAATTTCCTTCTACAAATTGAATAACTGCAATGACGATCAATGTAAAAATTCCAACCGTTGGACTTTGTGCGAACCCAACAATTACTGCTGGCGCACCTCCAATATAAGGTCCTGCGTAAGGAATCACATTCGTAAGTCCACAAAATAATCCAAATAAGAGAGGTGCCTTTAATCCAGCAAAATATAGACCGATCGACGTGATCACAAAAATGACTGTTGAATCTAATAAAGCACCCTGTACAAATCGTCTTAAAGACGTATTTACTTCATTCGTCAAATCTCTGGCATCTTTATGTAGTTTTTTTGGTAAAAAAGTAACTAATGTATCATTGACATTTTCAAAACTAACCAGTAAATAGAAACCGATAATCAATCCTACCAAAATCGTTCCCATGCCACTGAAGAATGACTTTAATACATTTACCGTGATCTCTGGCAAGTTATTCGTAAGATCGACCCCGATGGCCTCAATACGAGCAAAGATCTCCAATTTCATTGCCTCACTGTCAAAATTCTCGATTTTTAAATTATTGAAGAAACTATCGATCCAATCTTTGAATGTTTCAAATACGCTAGGAATTGTTTTCGCAAATTCGTTGATCTGATCAGATAACATTGGAACAATCGCACTTAATACAATAAAAATTCCACCTAGAAGTAAAACATATGTAATAATTGCACCCCAAGTACGTTTAATTCCTTTTTTCTTTAACCATTTCACAAACGGATCAAATAACCAAGCAACCAATATTCCAATAAAGAGTGGCGCTAGAATACTTAAAATCGTAAGTAAATAATATTTGATTCGCCATTCTTTCAAAATAAGTGTAATCGCATACACTCCAGCAATAATCAAGAAGAAAAAGAGGATTTTCAAAATTTTTTTCGTCAAATCAATTACTTCATTTAAATTACGTTTATTCACTTCTTTTTCCGAATTCTTTAATAATCGCATATTTCTTCCCCCCTCTGTTTAATATTATATCATGATTTTTACATTTTTTTACTATATTTCCAAGATTTTATTGATTTATATCTTTAAAAAAAATAGTATCCATCAGGAATGATGGATACTATCAAGAACATGTTGTCTATCCCATTGTCATTTATTTTAGTCGATATGGATCGTTTGCAGTTCCATTTCCTCCAACGATGGTTAAGTTAGAAAGATACCATACAGGGCGCACTCCGTACGAACTCGTCGGACTGCTGTAGTTCAAGTTGCCATTGTAGTTTACATTGTCTACATAGGAACTATTGAAAGCGTTGATTGACCAGTAGTAACTACTTACCGTTGGATTTTCTATTTTTGTTATATCGACAAAAGTTTTGACACTAGAATTGGATAGATCAATATCATTTCCACTAAACATTTCTCCGACGCTTGCAAGTGCAATATGTCCGGTAAATTGTGTGGTATTATTTGCATAGTTTGCTCCACTTTCATATTGTGTCATATTATAGGTTCTACTTGTACGATCGAAATAAGTACTATCCAAACTAGTTTTAAAATTGGTTAAGGCCTCTATATAAATGGTACTATTGGTAGAAAAAGTTGTACTATTTCCAAATACACTCGCCGAACTCCACAATCCATTTAAAATTACTTTCGTACCGTCTTGATCATGTTTCACTACTCTTGCTAAATAACTCGTTCCATCACTCTTTGGGATACTTACATATTCTCCTACTACCATCTCTTGTACCATAGTCGCTTTGCTCGTAGATGCGATGTATGGATTGGTTAGAGTTCCTCCCCCTTCCGTGAAGGTAAGATTGGATACTTCTATTATAGGACGTACCCCACGCGCATACAACGGACTGCTGTAATACAACTCACCATTGCTGGTTACGAGGCGCACGTTAGAACTACTATAAATATCGGCAAGCAAAAAATCATCTTCCATATCTAAATAAGTATTTGCTCCTCCATAGTTGGTATATTCTGCTTCTGTTAAAAGTCTCGCTTTTACATTACTGATTTCTTCGGATACGACACTACTTCCATTATAAATATTTCTTGTATATGTCATCTTTTCTAATCTGGATTGTACTTTACTTGGTAATGATGCTACAAACACATTATTTAACCAATCTCCTACATATGACTCCTCTAGAGATGGTCCATTTAAGATGCTACTTTGCCAATGTATTGTAGTAACGGGATAAGAAGTGATTAAAGTATAAGTATTACTTGTAGTATCTACTTTGATAATGCGCCATTGATGTCCACCGTACCACAACCAATTATTTCCTTCCGTTCCTGCAGCACCCATATAGATATATTCTGTTCCTTCTTTTTTATAACATTCACTTGTTACGTTATCATTGCACAAATGAGATTCTATTTCTGGCAGTAATGGATCTGGTATTTTCTCACATACATATCCATCCGGGCACTTTCCTACTAATCCATAAAGTTCATCAATTGCTCCCTGTACATCGGTCTCTTCTGTTCCACTACTACTATTATCATATTCTACTTCTACGGCATCATACAAGGTTGTTACGGCATAGATAGTTGTACTTGTAATCAACATCAAAACAACGATCAATCCCATGAATTTCCATTTCTTCATACTGAACTCCTTCCAACAAAAAAAGAGGGGTAAATATTTACCCCCCCCCGTGTGCATATTGCACACTCGGGATGTTATCATATTTTTGGACACTTTTTACAGGGGGTTTTGTTCCCTATAAAAAAGCGTCTTCCCCTCGACTGCTTCTTGCACACTATTTTATTATTTCTTTATGTTTTCATTCTAT
>CALVRE010000028.1 GCA_944358455.1 uncultured Bacilli bacterium
CATATGTTTCCATTTTTTCATTTTTCTCTCCTCCTTCCCACTACAAAGAAACATCCATTATATTATACTATAAACAGACTTAATTCCGCTTTTTTTGTAAAAACGGAATTCCAAATGAAAATTAACGTTTTTTAAAAATTATTAGCACTCTATATTGACGAGTGCTAATAATTGTGATATAATGAATACGTTTGGTATAGATAAAAGAAAAACACATACCATAGAAAGGGTGATTAGTATGAATATGAATCAAGGACAAGAAGAAAATGTTCTAGAGAAGTATGGTCGTGATATTGTCGAGGCTGTTAAAGCTGGTAAAATGGATCCAGTAATTGGTCGTGATGACGAGATTCGTAGTATTACGCGTATTCTATCACGTAAAACAAAGAATAACCCGGTTTTAATTGGTGAACCTGGTGTTGGTAAAACGGCGATTGTAGAAGGGTTAGCTGAGCGTATTGTCAAAGGAGATGTACCAGATAGTTTGAAAAATAAACATATTTGGGAACTCGATATGGGTGCATTAATAGCAGGAGCCAAATATCGTGGCGAATTTGAGGAACGCTTGAAAGCTGTTTTGAAGAAAGTAAAAGATTCTGATGGGGAAATCATCATGTTTATCGATGAAATTCATATGATCGTTGGAGCAGGGGGCCTAGAAGGTGCGATGGATGCGGGCAACATGTTGAAACCAATGCTTGCTCGTGGAGAAATTCACTGTATTGGTGCTACCACGTTGAATGAATATCGTAAATATATTGAAAAAGATGGAGCATTAGAGCGTCGTTTTCAAAAAGTAATGGTAAAAGAACCAACGGTAATGGATACTATTACGATTTTACGTGGATTGAAACAACGTTTTGAAGTTTATCATGGAGTCAATATTAAAGATCGTGCTTTAGTTGCTGCGGCAACACTTTCGGATCGATATATTACCGATCGCTTTTTGCCGGATAAGGCAATTGATTTAATCGATGAAGCATGTGCGACGATCAAAGTACAAATGGATTCCGTGCCAGAGGAATTAGATACGTTAACTAGACAAATTATGCAACTTGAAATCGAAAGACAAGCGTTGAAAAAAGAAAAAGATGAAATGTCGAACAATCGCATTGTCGAAATTGATACCGAAATGAGTACATTGAAAGAAAAAGAGTCAAAGTTACGTAATGATTGGCAACAAGAAAAGACGATTAATGAACAGATTAATAAGAAAAAAGAAGAAATCGAAAAAAATCGCTTTTTACTGGATCAAGCCGAAAATCGTTATGATTTGGAGACGGCTGCCAAGTTGCGTCATGGAACGATTCCAAAATTAGAAAAAGAATTACAAGAGTTACAACAGAAAGATAGTTCTAAAATTTTAAGTGATACAGTCGATGAAGAAAGTATTGCTGAGATTATTTCAAAATGGACGAATATTCCAGTCGCTAAATTAGTTGGTGGAGAACGTGAAAAATTAATTCATTTGGAAGAAAATATGAAGAAACGTGTCAAAGGACAAGATGAAGCATTAAAATTAGTGAGTGAAGCGATTATTCGTGCTCGTGCTGGTATTAAAGATCCAAAACGACCAATTGGTTCCTTTATTTTCTTAGGTCCTACAGGAGTTGGAAAAACGGAAGTAGCAAGAACACTGGCTTATGAACTATTCGATGATGAACGACATATGGTTCGTATCGATATGAGTGAATATATGGAAAGCTTTTCTGTTTCTCGATTATTAGGAGCCCCTCCAGGATATGTTGGTTATGATGAGGGAGGACAACTTACGGAAGCGGTTCGTCGTAATCCGTATAGTATTGTTTTGTTCGATGAAATCGAAAAAGCTCATCCAGATGTTTTTAACATTTTACTACAAATATTGGATGATGGACGTATTACGGATTCACAAGGGCGTACAGTCGATTTTAAAAATACCATTATTATCATGACTTCTAATCTTGGAAGCGAATACATTTTGGAAGGAAAAGAAAATGCCAACGAACTTGTTATGGATGAGTTAAAGCATCATTTTCGTCCTGAGTTTATCAATCGTATCGATGAAATTATTATCTTTAAATCATTAGATAAAACAGTGGTTTATGATATCTTAGATAAAATTATCAAAGAAATTGAAGATCGTTTAAGCGATAAGAAGATTAAGATTGAACTAACAGAGGAAGCGAAGAAATTTATCATCGATCAATCTTACGATGAAAAATTTGGGGCTCGTCCTATCAAACGTTATGTAAGTCGTAATTTGGAAACATTGATTGCCAATGAAATTATCATGGATAAGATCGAGTTTGATTCTACGATTGTCGTCGATGTCGATCATGATCATTTAGTATTGAAAAAACAGTAACGAAAAGGTACGTTTGAAATGAAAATAGTAAGAAAAATGTAAGCACAAAAGGTGCTTACATTTTTAATTTGATATCATAAAAATAAGGTGAATAAACATATGTGGAGAACAAAAGCGGAGAAAAGAAATAATTAATCGGAAAAGAAGCGTAAATAAATTGCGAAAGCAGTCGAGGTGTGTTACAATGATATATAAGATTGGAGTTGTGATTATGGAAAAATATATACCTGATATTTATCAAAAAAGTATATATGCAATTGACTATCAAAAACTAGCTAGTCGTGGTATAAAGTGCTTGCTTATCGATCTAGATAACACCTTAGTAGCGACTACGATCAAAAAACCAAATCAAAAAATCAAAGACCTGTTTTCTGACTTGAAAGAACAAGGTTTTCGCATCGTCTTATTTTCAAATAGCTCCAAACATCGTCTGAAACCATTTGGTGATGAACTTGAAGTCGAATATTGTTATCGTGCGTGGAAACCACGTAGTAAGAAGTATCGTAAGATTATGGAAACCTATCATCTAGAAGAAAGTCAAGTAGCCATTATTGGAGATCAACTTTTAACTGATATAGTAGGTGGAAATCGTGTTGGTATTACGACGATTTTAATTAATCCGGTTAGTAATCATGATGGTTTTTTTACTCGTTTCAATCGTATGTATGAACGTCATATTTTGAAAAAATTACGTGAACGTGTTCTATTTACGAAAGGAAAATATTATGATTAAATGTGACGGTTGTGGTATACCTTTGCAACAAGAACATGTGAAAGAGTTAGGATATACGAGAAATATAGAAGGTAAGTTATGTGAGCGCTGTTTTCGTATTCGTCATTATGGTGACTATAAGCGGGTCATCAAAAACAATGATGATTATATTCAAATTCTAAAACATATTAATCAAACGGGAGATTTAGTTGTTTTGGTTGTCGATTTATTTCAAATGAATGAAAACTTTGATTTGATAAAAAGAACGTTAACCGATAATCCGATTTTATTAGTTCTTACTAAGAGAGATTTACTTCCTAAGAAGGTATACGAGGAAAAATTGCTCCATTATATGGATCAATTCTGCTTACATGAAGTAGATCGCTTAATTATCAGTAGTACGAAAAGTTATCAATTCGATCAATTGATCGCGAAAATTCGTGAATATCAAAAGAGTAAAGATGTCTATGTAGTTGGATATACGAATGCTGGTAAGTCAACGATGATGAATCAATTGATTTATCATTATTCTGATTTACGTCAGACGATTACAACAAGTATGTTACCTTCTACTACTTTGGAGGAAATAAGAGTTCCTATTGATGATGATTTGCTATTGATCGATACTCCTGGTATTTTAGAAGAAGGAAGTATTCTCGATATGGTCGATACTTCTCTTTTAAAGAAAATTTTACCGAAAGTGGAGATTCGTCCCATTACATATCAGGTTAAAAGTCCTCAAACTTTCTTGGTTGACACACTTGTACAAGTGGCATGTCAAGATAACAATGATTTGACATTTTATCTTTCCAATCAATTAAAGATTGAACGAAAATATCAAATTATTGAAAAAATGAATGGCTTAGAGAGACATATTTTGGAGTTGAATGGAAATCAAGATATTGTTATTACAGGACTTGGATTTATCAAGGTGATGAAAAAGGGAACGATTACGATCGATACATTGCCAAGTGTCAAAGTATATATAAGAAAAGCATTGATTTAAGGAGAGGTGTGATTACCTCTTTTTCTTTTGCTCCTTTGATATTCATCTTTTCTTTATTTACAAAGTTTGGAAAACCAAGTATAATGTTTATAGAATAGGGGATGTAGATATGCTAGGAACCATTATTGGAATTGAAGAGAATACCGTATTAATTCGTTTAAATATCGAACTTGATAAATATCAAAGTTTGATTAATTTACATGTATTGATGGAAGATAGTGCTCATAAAATTGTCGGCGAAATTACGGATATTAAAGAAGGAGTTGCCTATGTTAATATGTTAGGTGAATTCCAGAATAATCAATTTGTATTTGGGGTTGTCCGTAAACCATCTTTTGGTGCGACAGTAAAACTCATTTCGAAAGAGCGAATCCCACTTATTATCGGAGTTGATAATTATAAAGAGAATAAAGATCTTTATTTAGGTACAAGTCCTATTTATGATGGAGTTAAAATCGGAATTAATATCAATCAGTTTTTTAGTAATCACTTCGCTATTTTCGGATCGACAGGTAGTGGTAAATCATGGAGTGTCGCACGTATTATTCAAAACTTATTTGAAAAACAAAGATCGATTGCTTATCGTGCTAGTATTTTTATCTTTGATGCTTATGGAGAATATCATAATGCTTTCAATAAGCTACACGATATGATTCCTGAGATAAATTTTAAGACTTATACGACAAATACACATTTTAGCGAAACAGAAATTTTAAAGATTCCTCTATGGTTACTTAGTTTAGATGATATTGCCTTATTGTTAGGCGCTGAGAAACCTTCGCAACTTCCTATTATCGAAAAAGCAATGAAATTGGTTACGATTTTCGCACGTGAAGAAGAACTTGTCATTAAACATAAGAATGATATCATTGCTCGAGCATTATTGGATATTCTGAGTAGTGGACGTCCACCTGCCCAAATTCGAGATCAAATCTTTTCCGTCTTGTCTTACTATAATACAAAAGAATTAAATCTTGAAACACCTATTTTTCAACCTGGTTATACTCGTCCATTAAAACAGTGTATTCAAATTGATCAAACAGGGAAAATTCGCGAAATGGAATTAATCACGACATTTATCGAATCATTCTTAGCGGATGATTTGGAATTGACAATGCCAGATGGAACGTTTAAATATACTTTGAAAGATTTGTCGGATGCTTTTGATTTCGCATTGATTTCAGAAGGAGTATTGAAAAGTGACAAGATTTACGATGAGGCTAATGTTTTAAAAGTTCGTCTTCATTCGCTATTAAATAGTGAGACAAGTGTTTATTTTGATTATCCAGAGTATATTACGAGAGATCAATATATTAGAGGATTATTGACTGCCCATGATGGTAAAAAAGCACAAATTGTCAATTTTAATATCAACTTTGTCGATGATCGTCTTGCTAAAAATATTACGAAAATTTATTCGAAGTTGTTATTTGACTATGCGAAGGACTTAGATAAACGTGCTTCTCTTCCATTCCATATCATTTTGGAAGAGGCCCATCGTTATGTTCAAAATGATAATGATATCAATTTATTAGGGTACAATATTTTTGAACGTATTACCAAAGAAGGTCGTAAATATGGCGTTATTTTAGGACTTATTTCGCAACGTCCAAGTGAACTATCCGAAACATCCCTTTCACAATGTACGAATTTCTTAATTTTCAAAATGCTTCATCCTAAGGATGTATCTTACATTCGTGAAATGGTTCCAAATATTACGAATGAAATTGTCAAACGTCTTCGTATTTTACAACCAGGTACTTGTATTGCCTTTGGATCAGCATTTAAGGTTCCTGTTATTGTCAAGTTAGATGTTCCAAATCCAGCTCCTGAAAGTAGCAGTTGCGATATCAGTGGTGTATGGTTTGTCGATCGCAAATAGTAGGTGTTGAAAATGTTGCAAATAGAACATTAATTTGGTATAATAGGTGCAAGTGAATAATAAAATGAGTGTGTAAAAAGCAAACGTTTGTGTGATTGCAAATAGCACACGGAGAGGGGGGGTATTATCATACCTTTCCTTTTTTTTGTGATAAAAATAGTTGCTATATAATCTGTTTTGGGTTAAAATAAAGTAAGATGTAAAAATAGGGTGTTGCCATGAAAAAATATAGAAGAAGTAGATGGAAAGATTTTTTTTATTATTCTTCAAGAACAAAACGATTCGTTCTTGTTTTTGTGCTACTACTTTTTGTGTTTAGTATAACATCTGGCTTTTCGTTGCTTTCTAAAGCACTTGGCATTGGAACAAATGTGGAGATAAGACCAGATAGAGATATACGAATTACGAGTGTGGAGGGTCCTATTTTAGCGAATGGAGCTTATGAGAATGGAAATTATCAATATAGTCATGACCTCTTAATTAGTAAAGGCGTATTGCCAAACAGTAATTCGACAATTGCATATCGAATTGAAATTACCAATAACGGAAACACTGATAAAACGCTCGATAGTATTACCGATGAAATTAATGGAGATGCAATATATAGTGTCGAGGGAATTGAAATTGGTGATGAAGTATTAATGGGAGAGACAAAGGTGGTCACCGTAATTTTTCATAATCCGGGAAGTAGCAGTGTGACTTATTCGGGAGAAATTCAATTCCATTTTAGCAATTCATATGTCGATATAACGGCGCCTACTATCACGTTTGATCCAATGCCTGACAGTGAATGGACGAAGGATGATAAAACGGTTTTACTATCGGCAACGGATGATCGAACGATTGTTTCGTTCCAATATTGTACAACTACTAGTAATAGTTGTACACCTGATATTGATGCTGATATCGATGGTACTACTATTACTTTGTCGAATGATGGAAAACATGTGATTTGTGCTACTGCGACCGATAATGCTAAAAAACCAAATACGAGTACGGTATGTACAAATGAAGAGGGAGAATATTACCAAATTGATAAAACGGCACCAACGATATCAAGTTTAGTTTCTTCTAATACTTGGGGAAAAACAAATACGGTAACAGCGAAAGTATCAGATAGTCAAAGTGGACTTGTTGGTTATGCATTTACAACTTCCAATACGCAACCAAGTACATTTACAAGTGTAACGAATACAACTGCTGAGCAAACCTATACTTATACAGCTACGGCAAACGGAACGGTATATTTCTGGGCAAAAGATCGTGTTGGTCATGTATCGTCTAAGAGTGTTAGTGTTACCAAAGTCGATACTATTCCACCAGTTATTACGGTTTCTGGTCATACTAGTGACTTTTCTATATCGACTTATGTAAGGGAAGAGGGAGAAGAAGAGTGGCTTACAGAGGAAGAATTGGCAGCAGTAGGAAAATCACCAACGGATCCTGGAATTAAAAGTAAGACACAGTATGGATACCAAGATGTCGCAAGTTGGTCAAGTAGTTATTCGACAACCGCACCAAGTGATGGATATTATAAGACGAAAACACAGTATAATTTAACTTATACAACTGGTAGTTATGGGACACCGGAAACCGGAACCTTAAAGAGTGGTTCATCTACTTCTTTTGCATCTGGCAGTCCACAATCCGGATGTAATGAATCTTCAGTGACCCATGCGGCACTTTCTAAAACAACTTTATCTTTAGGGGGAACTTATAAGATCATAAAGGTCACGGCAAGTTCTACTACTAGATTCAGTGCGTCTTATTCGAGCGCGCAACAAATTTGTGTATGTGCTGGTTCATCTTGTCAAAGTTATAGTGGCGTTACCAATCCAAATACAGATGGTACTATATCGACGACCTTTACTTTTGCTGCAACAGGAGTGACATCCGTTAACTGTTATGGATATGGATCTACTAATGTATCGAAGAAAACAATTTCATGTTCTGTTACGGAATGGGCACCATATAATACCACGACGAAAACAACGGGATGGCAAGATTCGAATACGACTGATAAAGGAACTGTGATAAGTACGCAGACGAGAACCGTATATGCACCACCTGCTTCATGGAAAAGTGCAACAGGATGGAGAGATAGTGAAGCATATACGAAAACGACAAGTCGAAAACCAGTTACGAGAACCGTCTACCATGATACTACAACCTCTTATCATATACCAATTGGTACGGCTACTGATAATAGTGGGGAAGATATTACGGTAATTACTAGTGGAAATGTTGTTCCTACGGTAGTAGGAAGTTATCCGATCACATATACCGCTACCGATCCAGCAGGAAATACAACAAAATTGGTTATGACAGTCCATGTGATAGAAAGAACATATAGTGATTGGTTAACGGAAAGCGAGTTGGCGGAAGCAGGTTATAGTCCTACTTCCGAAGGAGTACAATCGAAGACGCAGTATCGACTCACTTATACGACTACGACGAGAACGACGAAGACAGGAAGTTTATGGTCTACTACTTATCAACCAACAGGAATTGTATGGCAACTTGCTTTGGATACAGGAACGCAAACGGCTATATATCCAAGAACGATTCGATGGCGTGTTAAAACTGTTTCTCAAGATAGTGAAGATGGAAAAAGAGTGAATGCTACAAACACATTAAAAGTACAAGGAACTGATGGTACAGTGAAATCTTTCCCACAAACATATAACTTTGTGGAAAATGCGGGTTTTGATCTTACATGGACGGCAACATTAGATGGTACTTTTGAAGCAAATCGAATTTATCTTGAGTCATTTTGGTGGAAATATAATAAAAAGTCTATGGCTTCTGTAGTGGTAACGAGTTGGGATGAAGTAACAACGACAACAGGTGTAACGGATTGGCAAGATAGTAATACAACGTCAGCAGGAACGGTTACAAAAACGGAGACAAGAACTGTATATCGTTATCAGACAAATTAAAAAAAATACGATTAACTTCGTATTTTTTTGTTTTCTAATGCATATCCTTGGTAAGTATTTCTTCTTACTAGTTCTTTATCAATTTCATTTAAAACACCAAATTTTTTTATCAACCATTTTGGTTCTATTAATTCTTCAGGATTTGGGTCGCTAGTCATGCGATGAAGAATAATTTCTGGTCTTAACTCTTCTAGTTGATCGCAGACAATCTTGACATATTCTTCCCTTGAAAGAACATGAAATGGTTTTTGTCTATAGATAAGTCCTAATTTGGTATGTTTTAGAATGTGTAACATATGAATTTTGATTCCATCGATCGGTAGTTTATTCAAATATCGGATTGTTTCCAGCATCATTTCTTTTGTTTCATATGGTAAGCCATTAATGATGTGAACGACAACATGGATGTTTCTTTTTTTTAATTCTTTTACCATTTTTTCAAAACACTCTAAAGTATGACATCGATTGATGAATTTTGATGTTTCTTCATGGATCGTTTGTAATCCAAGTTCGACAGTAAGAAAGGTTCTTGTTGCCAATTCTTCTAAATAATCTAAGCATTCTTTAGAAATGGCATCGGGACGAGTAGCAATGGAAAGGCCTATGACACCTTCTTGGGCGAGAATTAATTCATAATCTTTTTTTAGGGTTTCAAGAGGTGCATAAGTATTAGTATGAGCTTGGAAATAACCAATATATTTGCTATTTGTCCACTTTTTTAACATAGTTTCTTTTACTTGATTAAACTGTGTAAGTAGATCGTCTTCGACGTTTCCTGCATAGTCACCACTACCGAGATTGGAACAATAAATACAGCCACCAGTTCCAACTGTTCCGTCAATATTAGGGCAGCTGAATCCAGCATTTAAACTTACTTTGAATACTTTACTATGGAATTTATGTTTATAAAAATAATCTAGAGTATGATAACGTTTATTGGTATCACTATAGATAAATGGATTTTCCATATTTTCACCTCGATTTCTATTATTTTAACATGAAATGTGAAAAAATAGTGAAAAAGTACAAAAAAACTTTTATAAATAAAGGAATAATGTTATAATGAACTAGGAGGTTAAAGTATGAAAAAACATAATTTATTGAAGGCATTAGGAATCGTATTTTTAATTGTTGCATTTCTGACATGGATTATTCCAGCAGGAACATATTCTAGTGGAACATTCACATCTGGAGATTATTCTCCATTAGGATTACTAGATCTTGTTCGTATTCCGTTATCGACGCTTAGTAATTATGCTGTATATGGAATATTAGTATTAGTAATCGGAGGTTTCTATGGAGTATTAAATCGAACAGGAGCTTATACTAAATTAATTAATAAGTTAAGTGCCCGTTATAAAGGTAAGGAAAAGAAATTTGCTGTTATTACCATTGTTTTCTTCGCTTTACTATCTAGTATTACGGGATTAAACTTTGTATTACTTATTTTAGTACCGTTGTTTATTGCTGTTTTATTATCTTTAGGTTTCTCTAAGATTTCTACTTTGATGTCTACGATTGGAGCTATTTTAGTAGGTAATGTTGCTTCTATTTATGGTTTTAATATTGTAGGTTATATCAATTATTATTTTGAGTTAGATATCAATAATGGTATTTTTACGAAAGTTATTTTTTTCATCATTTTAGTTTTTTTACTAGCGATGTATGTCTTGAAGCACAACATGTTAGCACCAAAAGAAAAAATGATATCAGAAGTAGAAGACAAAACGTCTAAGAAACATGCCAAAGAAGAATCAAAAAAAGAAGCGAGAAATTCTATTCCACTATTAGAATCAGAAGTACGCGAAGAAAAGAGCTATTGGCCTCTTCTTATCGTAGGCGGATTTATGATTATCTTCTTATGTGTCGCACTTTATAACTGGAAATATGCGATTAATTTCGAGGGATTTGAAACGCTATATGAAACGCTTGTTTCTATAGAAATTAAAGATTTCCCGATTGTTCAAAATATCATAGGAAGCTTTAATCCACTTGGATATTGGACCGTCTCTGAGATTAGCATTGTTTTAATTATCGCATGTTTCATCATCGGATGGTTATATAGTATTAAATTTAATGATTTAATCGATGGATTTATCAAAGGTGCAAAAGAAGTATTACCGGCAGCATTCTTCGTTACGATTGCAAACATTATTATGGTGGTAACGTTCGGATCATCTACTGGAGCAAGTATTTTCTATACGATTAGTGATTATATTTTATCGATTGCTGAAAGCTTCAATGTCGTTGTCGTAAGTTTATTTACAGCGATTGGTAGCTTATTCGTCAATGATTTTGCTTACTTTGTAAATTATATGGCAACTAATTTAACAACACTTTATACTGATTCTGCTGTATATCCACTTATGGGATTTATTTTACAGACAATTCATGGATTAGTCATGTTCCTAATACCAACTAGTGTACTATTGGTTGCTGGTCTATCATATTTAAAAGTTTCTTACAAGGAATGGATTAAATATGCTTGGAAATATGTATTAGAAGCGTTCTTAGTATGTGTTCTAATATTCATTATAATGTTCTTATTTATTTAAAAAGGTTGATTTTCAACCTTTTTTGTTTGTAGTTTTGAAAAAAGTTCTATCTTATGCTAGAATGATATAAGGTGGTAATATGATATATGAGTTAGATGGGAAAGAATATCCGGTCATAGTCGAAAAAAAGAAAAATAAAAATACGTATATTCGTGTCAAAGAAGATCAAAGGATTTTGGTTACTACTCATTATCTAGTTACCAATCGTCAAATTATGGATTTAATTACACGAAACGAAAACGCTATCCGTAAGATGATTCAAAAACGCGTCAACAAGCAAGAAAGAAATGAAAAATTCTATTATTTGGGTTCTATTTATGATATAATTATAGTACCGACGCTAGAAGAAATGGATATCGTTGGAGACAAAATATATGTAAAAAGTGAAAAAGAATTGGAACGATTTATCGATCGTAAGCGAAAAGCATTATTTCGTGAACATTATGAAATGTATCATAATCGTTTTCAAGAACCAATTCCTATGCCGACTCTGAAAATTCGAACGATGAAAACAAGATGGGGTGTTTGTAATAAGAAAAGTAATACGATTACGCTAAATGCGAATTTAATCAAATATTCGATCGAATGTTTGGATTATGTCATTGTTCATGAGTTAGCACATTTGGTTTATTTCGATCATTCGAAAAATTTTTGGAACGTGGTGGCGAAATATTTTCCGGAATATAAAAAATGCCGTCGTGAATTAAAAGATTAGTGGGGTGAAACATGAAAAAAATAAGTTGTATTATACTGTCATTATGCCTTTTAATACCATATGTTTTAGTTCCTGATGTCGTTCAGGCACAGACGCTGCGCGATTTGAAGAACGAATTAGATGAGAAACTAGAAGAATATCAAAATAATCAGGAGCAACAACAATTAACGCAAGATCAGATCGATTCGATCAATGCTAATATTAGTTCGATTCGAGCTAATATTACGAATATTAATAATGAAATTGTGGAACTTTCCAAAGAAATTGAAGACTTAGAAGTCGATATTCAAGAAAAAGATAAACAAATCAAAGAAATCATGAATTTCGTACAAATTTCGAATGGTGAATCAGCATATTTGGAATATGCGTTTGGTGCTCAAGATTTCACAGATTTCATTTATCGTGTAGCTGTGTCAGAACAATTGTCAAAATATAATTCTAATTTGATTGATGAATACAACCAAATGATCGAAGATAATAAACAGAAGCAAATTGATTTAGATGCTAAAAAAGAAAGCCTAGATGCTCAACAAGTAAGTTTAAATACGGAATTAGATAAACTTGGTGAACAGATGAATAGCTTACTTGATACTAGTATTAGTATTGAAGAAGAAATTAAATTACAAAGAGAATTAATTCAAATTTACGAGGATCGTGGCTGTGATCTCGATGAAGATATTAAAACGTGTGGTCGTGAATTATTGCCAACGACGACTGCTTTCTATCGACCTTTAGAAACGGGATATATTACAAGTGAATATGGAGATCGTTGTTTTAATTTAAATGGAAAATGGACTTGTAGTTTCCATTCGGGACTCGACTTTTCTACTAGTCAAAAAGAAAATACACCAGTATACGCGATTGGTACAGGTTTAGTAGTAGGAATGACGATCCGTAGTAGTTGTGGTGGTAATATGGTATATGTACAACATCGTCTATCAAATGGGCAAACATATACGAGTGGCTATGCACATTTAAGAAGTATCAATGTTAGTAAAGGTGACGTTGTTACGCGAGATACCGTAATTGGTATTATGGGTGGAGATCCAAATCGTGAATGGTGGGACGGTTGTTCGACTGGTGCCCATGTTCACATTATTATGGCTAATGGACTTTATTTGACGGATTATTCAAGTTGGAGTACCTTTATGTCAAAATCGTTTAATCCAAGAATTATGATTAATACACCGTCTGGACTTTACAATTGGTTCTATGATCGTGTAAGCAAATATTAAGAGGGAAATCCCTCTTTTTCGGTAGGTGAACAATGAAAAGATTGATCGTATGTTTGTGTGTCGTTATATGTCTTGTCGGATGTGATCAAAAGAAAGAAGAGCCGACTCTTTATGAACAATATGTCGAAGAGTTGGAACAGCAAACGACATTTGTAGATGATTATCCATTTTCGATTGAGGCAAGTACTGAACAAATAACAGATGATGAAGTGATGTATCATGTTATTATCGATTCTCCTCAAGAGGCATTATATCAAGTAAAAGCAATGGTTATTCATGATAAAAAGACAGAGGATATTTATCCTAGTATTGGCGTATTAGATGAACCAGTCAATTTGATTCCTGGTTACATTAATGAAGAAGAGGGGTGTGTGAAAGGTATTGCACTCATCGGATACCTTCCTTATCAAAATCTCTCATCGCTGGAGCTATCGTTTCGATTGATGGTAGAGTGGCAAGATCAAAGTGGTATTTCACATAAGATATTTATTCTTCTACCATTCGACAAAGAAAATACCTAATATTATCTATAATAAATTTGGTGATAATATGAAAGTGAAGGTATTTGATGAAGGTCATGAAAAAGATTTGGAAACTTCAATCAATGATTTTTTAAGTACTTTTGAGGGAGAAATTATCGATATTAAATTTAATGTCGCGGTTGGAGTTTTCTCAGAAGAACAAATTTATTGTTTTTCGGCAATGATTTTATATCGTAAATAAAGAGGGTATCCTCTTTTTTTTGACTATTATTTTTTATTTAGTACTTGACAATACAAGGTAGTGGTGATATGATGTGAACGTGAGGTGATCTATGAATACACAATTTAAAAAGGGTGTTTTGGAGCTGATTGTGCTATTATCAGTCAATAAAAAAGATCGCTATGGATATGAATTGATTGTTGAGGTGTCAAAAGTGGTGGATGTCAATGATGGAACGATTTATCCATTATTAAAACGACTTACCAATGAAAAATATTTCGATACTTATTTAGTAGAGTCGACAGAAGGACCATCTCGAAAATATTATAAGATCAATGATCGTGGTCGAGCAAGATTATCAGAATTACTTAATATTTGGAGTGAGTTTTCTGATTCTGTTAATCAATTTATAAAGGAGAGTAAGGAACATGAATAAAAAAGCATTTATCAATGAACTGGGCAGACGTCTATATGTTTTGGATGCCAGTGAACGTAAAGACATTTTAAATGAATATAGTGATACGATTGATGAGAAAGTGAAACACGGAAAAACGGAAGAAGAGGCGATTGCTGATTTTGGTAATATCGATGAATTAGTGAAAGAAATATTGAGTGCTTATAAGATTAATCCCAATTTTGATCAGCACGAAGAAAGTGATTTTAAAAAAACAACGAAGGAATTGGGAAACAGTTTTGAGCGTTTTATCAAAGAGGGAGCAGCAAAACTTTCTGATTTTACTAGAGATGTCGTAGAAGAAGTGAAAAATCATAACGAAAATATTACGATTGAATTGGTGTTTGAAATCTTACTTAAGGGACTCGTCATGTTAATTATTTTTGCGGTTTTGGCATTTCCATTTGCCGTGTTCCGTGAGTTAGGACTACATATTTTTGATTTTTTAATTTTTCCACTTAATCATTTGCTTGGTGTAGTTTGGTATATCATCGTAGCGATTCTTTATTTCCTCACTTGTGCGCTAGTGGCGATCGCTATGTTTAAAGATTATTTTAAAAAATGTGGAAATGATTCTAAAAAAGATGGAAAGAAAAAGTCAGAAAATAATAAAAAAAAAGAAAAAATAACATCAGAAGAAAAGATACAGATGGAGGAAACAAAAAGTCCGATCGTATCTGACAAAAAAGAAAAGAAACATCCTATTTTAGATATTTTCACCCTTATTGTAAAAGTAGGTATTATCTTCATGACATTACCATTGCTTTTCTTAAATATCGGAATTGCATGTGGTCTTTGTTTCATTATTTTCTTGATGTTTAAAGGAATTTTCTTTATCGATGCTTTATTAGTAGGTATTGGTTGTGCACTTATTTTTGGACATCTTCAAAATATTATTTATACGCTTACTTTAACGAAAAAGAAAGTTCGCTTTTATCCATTTATCATCGGAGCTTGTCTTTTATTCTTAGGTGGTCTATTTATGTTTGATCGTTGTATGAATTTAAAATATGTCGATGATCTTCCAGAAAATGCTTATGTGGAGACGAAAGAAGAGTTCATTGAAGATATTACGAAAACAACCGTTTTAGAAAATGATAATATTACATTGGAAATCGATAATTCGTTGGAAGATGGTAAAATGCGTGTAATTGTTTATTATTATCCATCTTCAAATGGTATTCAGCCTTATTGGGTTGAAGGTGAAGATAAAAATTATTATCGGATTCAAAATGATCGTCAAGGAGCTTACAATGACTATCAATTGTTCTTTAAAACATTAGAATCAATCGAAAAGGAAAAAACAATTTATGATTATAATAAATTATTGGAAGTACGTGTGAATGTTTACACGAATGAAAAGACAAGACCATTGCTACATTTATATGATGATTGATTGCAAGTTTAAGATGGAAAAACTTATCCAAATGGATCAGTTTTTTTGTTTGTAAACAGGATTTCATGATCGATCTCGGGTATATATTTGATAGGAGGTGAAAAATGAAGAAAATAATAGTAGGTATCGTTATATTTATGATGGGAATCAATGTAATAAGGGCAAAAACTTATTATAGTGATTATTCTGAATTTAGTGATTATTCGTCTGTACCAGTTTTAGAAAGTGATACCGTCAATGTAGAAACAGAGACTTGGTATAAGTGGTATCGTGAAGAAAAAGAACTAGGTCCATATCAAAATCAATATGTTTATAATCCAGATTATCCATTGGTAGATTTACAAGATTCTATCGAAGGGGAATGGGGTCCATGGGGATATGAAAAACCAGAAATAATATTAGAACGAATTCTTCAAAGAAGAAGTGTTTATCTTTATCAGGATATGAAAGAAGTTCGTTATCTTCACTTTTTTGGTTTGTCTGGAAGTAATCAACGATTCTATATAAGTGAATTAGAAGTTTATGTCAATGGAAATAAAGTAGATTATACGATTACTTGTGATAATTGTAGTGAGTATTTTAAACAATCCATTCAAAATGGAAATACGAAGGAAACGGATGTATATGTTGATAATGGCGTAGAATTTCGTATTGATTTAAACAATTATTACCCAGCGGATACCATTACATTTGACTTGTATTTATTTGATACGGGGTATGATCAGAAAGAATATCGTGTGAAAATGACACGTGACAAAGATGAAGATCAGAACGTTTATTTTGAAGGATATTGGATTCAATGTTTTACTTATCAAAGTGCGGATGAAATTGTTCCTATTCATCATTCGATTGATCAGATGGTGAGGAAGGATCCAGAGTGGTATGATCAAAAAGAAAGCTTAGAACCAATCGAAGAAACGAAGGTTCGTATGGTTGAAGAACGTGATCAATATCGTTATATTGACTATAGACAATATCGTTGTTACCGAATAAAACGTATTTATCAAGATGGATATGGAAAATCAGGAACAGAAGAGTTTCCCTTTTTCGATGCTGATGACAGTATGCAATATTATCGTTATCGAGTACGCGATAAATTGGTATTGAAAGAACCACTTGTGATCGATCAAGTAACGATGAATATGCAAGATCTCATATTAGAGAGTACCAAACCAGTTGACATGGAAGGATTTGTTGATTTTACTAGGAATGGTGAATATTCTATTACATTTAAAATGGATGATCTGGTTGTGACTGAGAATATTACCGTTGATATTTTGGAAAATGATCTGCGTCAATATGAAGAACTAGTTATTGAACTTGAAAGAATAATCGATGAGCAACAAAAAGTAATTGAACAATTACAATTGGAAAAACAACAATTAGAGGAAGTTATTTTAACTGAACAAGAAATGGCAGATATAATACGGGAACAATTAATATCATTAGAAGATGAATTGACGAATTTGAAGCAAGAAAAAGAAACTGTGAGTAATATGCTCGATGTAGTCAAGGCCGATTATGAAAAATTACAAGAAGAAGATCAAAAGAAAGAAGATGTGCTTGTCGAGTTACAAAAGCAATTACATTCGTTGGAACAAAAGATGGAATTTCAAGAAAAAGAAATGCAAATAATCGAAAATCAAAAACAATTATTAGAACAACAATTGTCAGAATTTGAAGTGTGGAATCAAACATCGAAAGAACAAATACAATCATTAGAAGAAACCTTAAAACATCGACAACAAGAATTGATTGAGTTCGAAGAACGAAAGAAATGGTTAGAAGAACAGTTATCTGAGTTAAATTTACAGAATCAAACGATGAATGAAACGATTCAGACATTGGAAAAAGAAAAACAAGCGTGGTATGAAAAATTTTTCTCTGGGGAAGAAAAAGTAAATGACTTAAAGTTGAAAATCAATGAATTAATTGTGGAAAATCAAAATTTATTAATGAATATCGAACAATTAACAACGGAAAAAGAATCATTAGTTGAGAATTATCAACAAGAATTAATTCGCTTAGATTTGGATCTTGTACAAGAAAAGACTAAGTTAGAAGAAGCAAATGCCAATGAATATACTTGTCGTTATGAACTAGAAGAACTCAAAACATCTTATGAGGAAAAGACAAAGTCAGAAAATCGATCTTTTATTCCACGTTTATTTTTATATGGCATCTTTATTTTAGGAATCTTTTTATTTCTTATAGGAATTTATTTTGTCATCCGTTTTAAAAAACGTAAATAATTTTTCTACTTTTGTCGAATTGGTTTATGGCAGTGTCAAAAAGTGTTAAATTAGATGTGAGGTGATTTTATGCTAGATATCAATATGGAATTTCGTAAGGGAATCTTATTTGTTCGCCTCAGTGGAGAACTTACCAAGAATACAGTGAATCAGTTAAATGAAGAGGTGACGAAGAGAATCGAAAAAAGTGGAATTAATAATGTCGTCTTTAATATTGAAGAATTAAATGTTATTGACATTAAAGGAATTCATGCTTTATTTTATAATTATGAAGTTTGTCATAAAGGTCATGGAAAGACTTTGTTATGTGGTTTAAATAACACTCTCGTCAAACATCGAATTGAACATAGCCGTTTACTAAAATATATGTTAGAGGCGAGTGATGAACTTAGTGCCTTTACAATGATTGATTTATAAATAGTCTTGACAAATATGATAGATGTTTTATAATGAAGATGAAATATATTGTTCTTATCAAGAGAGGCAGAGGGAATAGGCCCTACGAAGCCCAGCAACCTACCGAATGGTGTGGTGCTAAATCCTACGGGAAACCGATAGATAAGTAATTGGAAGTACTTACTGGTTTTCCGTAAGTGCTTTTCTTTTTGAGAAAGAAGGAGGATTTATGGAAACTTTAAAAACATGTGAAATGGTGATGAAAGGACATCCTGATAAATTATGTGATCAAATTGCTGATGCGATTATGGATGAATATTATCGTCATGATCAGTATGCCAAAACAGCGATCGAAGTATGTGCAAGTTACAAACGCATTTTAATTATGGGAGAGGTGACAAGTATTTATCAATTTGATATCGAATCTCTCGTGCGTAAGGTTATTTGTGAAATTGGTTATGATAGGGATGAATTAGGTTTCAATGGGAACACGATATCAATCGATATCGATCTTCATGAACAGTCTTCGGACATTGCATTAGGAGTTGATCAATCGAGTGATGATATGAAAGAATGGGGGGCCGGTGATCAAGGAATGATGTATGGATATGCGACAAATGAAACGGAAACTTATATGCCATTACCCTATGTATTAACACAAAAATTAGCTTTTTCATTAGAAAAGGCACATGAGAAATTACCTTATTTGCGTCCAGATGGTAAAATGCAAGTAACGGTTTTATATAGCGGGAAAAAACCAATAAAAGTAACCAGTATTGTTTTGTCCACACAACACGATGAAATAGATATCACTAAACTTCGCAAAGAGATCAAAGAATACGTGATTGATCCAGTTATACCCAAAGAACTGATCAATGAGGATATGATGATTCAAATTAATCCGACCGGACGATTTGTCATTGGTGGACCGGTTGGTGATACAGGATTAACAGGAAGGAAGATTATGGTCGATACTTACGGTGGAATTGCGCATCACGGTGGTGGATCTTTCAGTGGAAAAGATATGACGAAAGTAGATCGCAGTGCAGCTTATTACGCTCGTTATGTTGCTAAAAATGTCGTGGCAGCTAAATTGTGTGATGAATGCGAAATTGCTCTTTCTTATGCGATTGGAACAAGCAGGCCGACGATGATTCAAGTTAATACGTTTGGAACCGAAAAAATTCCTGTCGAAACGATTCAAAAAATAATTGAGGAAAATTTTGATTTCCGCCCAAAGCATATGATCGAAGAATTAAAATTAAAAGAAATTCCTTATTTTCCTCTAGCTAGTTATGGCCATTTTGGAAGAAATGATCAAAATCTTTCTTATGAAAAATGTGACAAAGTAAAACAGATTCAAGAAACTCTTAAAAGACAACAAATTTCTCTTTAAAAAAGTAGAAATTTGACGATCGAAAAAAAATTCTATTTGTGTCGAACTGGTATAAATATCATTTTTCTTGTGCTAAATTGTAATAGCAAGAGGAGGAATTTTTATGAATACAGAATTGACCGATTTAGTATTGGAAAATGAAAAACTTCTTTATTCTATCATCCATAAATATTTTCCTAATTATCCAAATAAAGAAGATTTATTACAAGTGGGCAGTATTGGATTATTGAAGGCTTATCAGAATTTTGACCCAACCAAAGGTGCAAAATTGACAACTTATGCTTATCCGTATATTTATGGTGAGATGAAAAAATATGTGCGTGAAGATCGAGGAATAAAAGTAAGTCGGGAATTATCAATTTTAAACTTGAAACTTGATCGTGTAAGTTTAATGCTTTCACAATCACTTCATCGAGAACCGACCGTATCGGAACTAGCACAATATTTAGGTGTTACAGAATTCGATATTATGGAGGCTAGATCGGCAACTAGTCCTATTCATAGTATTGATGAACCAATCAATCAAGATGGAAAAGAAATGACTCTTCATGATACTATTGCTGATACGACTCATCGTGCTGATATTGATTTACTTCTAACGCTACGTAGTGAATTAAAAAAATTATCATTAAATGAACAACAATTAATCGAACGCCGTTATATGGAAGATATGACACAGACGGAAACGGCTAAAAGTATGGGAATGACACAAGTACAAGTATCCCGTAGTGAAAATAAAGTCTTATCAAAATTACGCACTAGAATGATGAGTTAGTTGACAATTTTATGAAAAACAGTTAGAATGGAAATATATAACAAAGCGATGACGTGGGATGGAAACCAAAGAGCGATTACGAAAAGATGATTCTTCTGGAATAAGTAAGGTGGAACCGCGGGATAACTCGTCCTTACAATTTATTCCAGATTTTTTTTGTATTGAGAAAGTTGATTCAATATTTTGTTTTACCAACTTATTACCCAAAGTTTCGCTTGTTAAAAATTAGAATATTATTTTTATGAAAAGGAAAGTAGGGATGATGATGGAAAAGTTGACACTCGAAAAGTTAGTGAATTTATGCAAACAATATGGATTTATTTTTCAAGGTAGTGAGATTTACGGTGGACTTGCCAATACTTGGGATTACGGCCCATTAGGAGTAGAATTAAAAAATAATATTAAAAAAGCATGGATTAAAAAATTTATTCAAGAAAGCATTTATAATGTTGGTATGGACTCGGCTATTTTAATGAATCCAAAAGTATGGGAAGCAAGTGGCCACTTGAAAACGTTTAATGATCCTTTAATCGATTGTAGACATTGCAAGACTAGACATCGAGCTGACAAATTAATTTCTGATTTTACCAAAGGTAAAGTTGAAGCAGATGGTTGGACAAACGAACAAATGATGGATTATATTAGAGAAAATCACATTGTATGTCCAAACTGTGGAAAGTTGGATTATACTGATATTCGTCAATTTAATTTGATGTTCAAAACGTTTCAAGGTGTAACAGAAGATGCCAAGAGTACGATTTATTTGCGCCCTGAAACAGCACAAGGCATATTTACTAATTTTCTTAATGTTCAACGAAGCATGCGGTTAAAATTACCATTTGGAATTGGACAGGTAGGAAAGAGTTTTCGTAATGAGATTACGCCGGGTAATTTTATTTTCCGCATTCGCGAATTTGAACAAATGGAATTAGAACTTTTCTGTAAACCGGGCACTGAATTAGAATGGTTTACTTATTGGAAAGAATATTGTGTTAATTGGCTTCGTGAATTAGGGATAAAAGAAGAGAATCTTCGTTTACGCGATCATGAAAAAGAAGAATTAAGTTTTTATAGTAATGCTACAACAGATATCGAATATAAATTTCCATTTGGATTTGGTGAATTATGGGGAATTGCTAGTCGTACCGATTATGACTTGACTCAACATGAAAAATATTCTGGTGTTAGCATGGCCTATCTTGATCCAGAGACAAATGAAAAATACATTCCTTATGTAATCGAGCCATCATTAGGTGCTGATCGTGTAACATTAGCTTTTTTATCTGATGCATATGAACAAGAAGAATTAGAAAATGGTGACACAAGGGAAGTAATGCATTTTCATCCTTTTTTAGCACCTTATAAAGTGGCTGTATTACCACTTGTAAAGAAATTTCATAGTGAAAAGGCAATGGAAGTATATCAAACTTTATGTAAATATTTTATGACTGCTTATGATGAATCAGGAAATATTGGAAAACGTTATCGTAGACAAGATATTATTGGAACTCCTATGTGTATTACGATCGATGACGAGACAATACAGCATAATACAGTGACAATACGTGATCGTGATACGATGGAACAAATTACACTTCCATTAGATCAAATTGTAGAATATATAACAAAACAAATTGCATTTTAAAAAAGATTCGCATCATTTGATGTAAATCTTTTTTATTGATTATAAACGTAGGAAGGAATTGAGCTTAAATTTAGATATGAGAAGATTTTTGGGATAATGGTTGTTTCTGAAATTATTTTTTTTCGTATTCTAAAAATAGGAGGAGAGGATAAAATGGATGATATTTATCAAAGGGCTCTTTGTAAAGTAGAAAATGGTAAAAAATGTAGACCTAACTGTTGCATTGTTGCGGGTTTAACAGGACCAACTGGAGCAACGGGACCAACTGGAGCAACGGGACCAACTGGAGCAACGGGACCAACTGGAGCAACAGGACCAATTGGAGCAACAGGATCAATTGGAGCAACGGGACCAACTGGAGCAACAGGATCAATTGGAGCAACGGGACCAACTGGAGCAACGGGACCAACTGGAGCAACAGGACCGACTGGAGCAACGGGACCAACTGGAGCAACGGGACCAACTGGGGCAACGGGACCAACTGGGGCAACGGGACCAATTGGAGCAACGGGACCAACTGGAGCAATTGCCCCAACAGAAGCGTTAACGGCAGTAGATCCAGCTCCACAACCAAGTACGGCTAATCAGCCATTAACATTTCAAAACAATGTCGTTTTAGTAGGAGATTCTATTTCTCATGATACAAATTCATCAGACCTATTAATTTCGAATAATGGTATATATCAAGTTCTTTTTAACGGTAGTGTTGGTCCATTGTCCACTACTACTTTGCCTGCTTCAGTTACCATTTATTTGACCGAGAATGGTTCCATCAGTAATGTTGGTGTAGCAAGAAGTGTATTTAATGAGACAGATGTTAATACAATTTCTTTTCAAGGACTTTTAAATGTTACTGATGCACCAGTTACATTAAATGTATTAGTAGAAAATTCTGGATTTATATTTAGTGATGTTACCATAACAATTATTAAAATAGGGGATATTAATTGAAATTTTGATAGATATTTATGATTAGATGTTAATTTGTATGACCTATTTATTAAATAATATCGTTTTTATTTATAAAAGTTACTTTTTCGTGATAGTTGCTCTTTCTAAATCTTTTTTTTCTCATATTTTATATTAGAAAAGGAGGGAAAACATGAACGATGATATTTATCAAAGAGCACTTTGTAAGATACAAGATAGTAAGCATTGTAAACCAAGTTGTTGTGTAGTCGTGGGCCCGACTGGACCAACCGGACCAACTGGTCCATCTGGAGGTGCAACGGGACCAACTGGAGCAACGGGACCGACTGGAGCAACAGGGCCAACTGGAGCAACGGGACCAACTGGAGCAACGGGACCAACCGGATCAACAGGGCCAACGGGACCGACGGGTCCAACCGGACCAACTGGGGACGTTGAAACATTAGCTGTTGGTACGACTACTACAGGAGATGCTGGAACAAATGCTGCTGTTACTGATAGTGGTGTAGGAATCAATCATATTTTTGATTTCGTTATTCCACGTGGTTTTGATGGTATTGATGGTCAAGACGGTGAAATAGGGCCGACTGGACCAACTGGAGCAACAGGGCCAACGGGACCAACTGGGGCAACCGGACCAACTGGAGCAACGGGACCAACTGGAAGATGCGAATGTCAATGTCAATCACAGGGACAAATGATCTTAAATGGTGGTATGGAAGCAAGGACCAATAATCAACCTTCCAATTGGGTATTTACAAATCCATCAGGTGTTACATCAATAAATAGTCAAGGAAGAGTTCATTCTGGTTCTTGGGCTGTTAATATAGAAGATAATTCAGCTATCGAACAAACAATTCCTGTAACTGGTTGTGGATGTTATTATCTTTTATCTTTCTTTGCAAGAGGAGAAGGTAGTCAGGTTGGTTTAACAGCTACAGTTGTATTTGAAACACCTACAGGACCTGTAAATGGTGGAACCATTTCTGTTAGACAACAAGATATTCCAACTGCCAATAGAGATTTCACTTTCTATCAATTAGTAACATCTGCTTCACCAGCCAACGTAACTGGAATTACTGTTAAATTTTTAGTAAATGCTAATGGAAAGCAGTCATTAGATTTGGATGATGTTTCATTAATAGTAGCTTAATCGATACAATTTTATAGAGAGATTATTATTACATCATATAATATTTTTAATGAGCTAATTCTTTTTATAAAAGGATGGCTCATTTTTAATAAGAAAATATACTAATAATAGAAAGGGGAATAGTATGAAAGTATGTGTTTATGCGATTTGTAAAAACGAGAGTGTATTTGTCGATCGATGGGTGGATTCGATGAGTGAAGCGGATGAAATCTATGTATTAGATACTGGATCTACAGATGATACGGTTGCCAAGTTAAAAAAAAGAAAGGTTCATGTGAAAGTCGAGAAAATAGAACCATGGCGTTTTGATGTAGCTCGAAATCGTTCACTCGATTTCGTTCCTAGCGATGTTGATATTTGCGTTTGTACTGATTTAGATGAGGTGTTTGTTTCTGGATGGCGCAAAAAATTAGAAGAAATTTGGCAAGATGATACGACGCGAGCTCGCTATAATTATAATTGGAGTTTTGATGAGTATGGTAAGCCTGCTGTCAATTTTTATATTGAAAAGATTCATAAACGAGATCAATATCGATGGACGCATCCAGTTCATGAGGTATTAACTTATTCAGGAAATGAAGAAAAATTTGTAACGACTGATGAAATTACTCTTAATCATTATCCTGATTCGACGAAATCAAGAGGTAGTTATCTAGGACTTTTAGAATTATCAGTACAAGAGGATCCAGAAGATGATCGTAATATGCATTATCTTGGTAGAGAGTATATGTATTATGGAAGATGGAATGAATGTATTGATACTCTTATCAAACATCTCAATTTAAAACGAGCAATTTGGAAAGATGAAAGATGTGCATCGATGCGTTTTATTGCTCGATCTTATCAAAATTTACATCGTCCTTTAGAAGCTAAAATGTGGCTTGATTTAGCAATCAAAGAAGCACCTTATTTAAGAGAACCGTATGTCGAAAGAGCTTTGTTAGCATATCATGAAAAAGATTGGATGGAAGTAGAATTTTACTGTCGGGAGGCTTTGAAAATTACAGAGCATGCTAAGAGTTATATTAATGAACCTTATTGTTGGGACTATACGATTTATGATTTATTATCACTTAGTCTTTATTTTCAAGGAAAATATGAAGAGGCTGTTATTTATATCGATAAAGCAATCGAGATGAATCCAAATGATGCTCGACTTAAGAAAAATCGTCAATATTTTGTTAAAAAAAGAGAAATTTAATTTCTCTTTTTTATTATTATTAGAACGTGGTATAATAATTTTGGTGAAGATTATGAGTGAACGACAAAGAAAACACGATATGAAGAAGAAAATAAAAAAGTTTAGCACTTATGAGTTTTCTACGATCGATTATGTAAAAAGAAATTATATTGAAAATGGTGTGGCCATTATTAAGCTTAGTAATGTGACATGGGAAGATTTTATCGATCCTTATAGTGTGAAACAACCTCTTTTGAAGCAAGATATGGCAGATTATATCAAAAGAGTTACTTATAACATTCCTACTTCTTATGCAGTAGAGATTCAAATTGAAGATCGTGGCTATTCAGAGGAAGAAAAACGCCAAATTCGAAAATTGATCATCGATTATTTTGGATTGGAAGTGGGAGATAAGATTGTCGATTTAAATTTCAATACTGTGAAAGCTCTTATTTTGTTGTTAGTTGGAATCTTTTTCTTGGGGTTATTTTTATTGTTTTCTTATTATGAACAGAATAATATCATTATAGAGGTTATGTCGATTACCGGTTGGTTTGCCATTTGGGAATTTGTCAATGCTATATGGTTTGAGAGAAGTAAGTTACAACTTGGGCGAATGAATGCTGGCCAACTAGCAACAGCTAACATTACTTTTGTTCATCCGGTATAAAAATGGAAAAACGAATGGACTTCTATTCGTTTTTTTGTTACACTATAAGTTAGGTGATAGCCATGCTTTATACGTCGATCGAAAACAAGAAAATAAAAGATTTAAAAAAGTTAAACACGAGAAAGTATCGTGAAAAGGCCGGCCTTTTTTTGGTGGAAGGCTCCCATCTTGTCTTAGAGGCGTTTAAAGCAGGTAGACTCGTAGAATTAATTTTAGAGGAAAATGAAACTTTTTCTCTCGATATTGCGACGATGTATGTAACGCACAACATTTTATCTTATTTAAGTGATATGGAATCAGTTCCTACGATTATGGGAGTTTGTAAAAAGCAAGAAAGAGAAGATGTAAAAGGAGAACGTCTATTGTTATTAGATAGTATTCAAGATCCAGGAAATCTGGGAACGATTATTCGAAGTTCTGTTGCTTTTCATGTCGATACATTAGTACTAGGAGAACATACTGTGGATTTGTATAATCCTAAAACGGTTCGTTCTAGCCAAGGAATGTTGTTTCATTTGAATGTGGTATCAAGGCCACTTACGAGTTTGATTCCTAGGTTGAAAGAAGAAGGATTTCATGTGTTTGGAACTCGTGTTACGGGTGGAACACGTTTAAAAGAAATAAAAAGAGTAGAACGATTTGCCGTTATTATGGGAAATGAAGGTAATGGAATGTCGAATGAAATAGCAGAGCTTTGTGATGATTTTATTTATATCGATATGAATGAGGAATGTGAAAGTTTAAATGTTGGCGTTGCCACCAGTATTATTTTGTACGAATTAGATAAGTAGGTGTAGTATGAATTATATTTATATTGGGAATATTGTAAATACCCATGGTATAAAAGGTGAAGTAAGAATGATATCTGACTTTAAGTATAAGGATAAGGTATTTAAAAAAGGATTTACTGTTTATGTGGGAAGACAAAGAGAAGCTTTAGTTTTAAATAGTTATCGTGTTCATAAGAATTATGATATGGTAACATTTGAAGGAATTGATAATATCAATGATGTGATTGCATATAAAGGAGATAAAGTATATATCAATCGCGATGATATCGAGATAGATGGATATTTTGATGAGGATTATTTAGGATTATCTGTTTATGAAAATGATCGAAATATTGGAACTGTTGCATATTTATTAAAAAGCAAGAAATATGATTTACTAGTGGTCGATCAAAATGGAAAAAAACATATGATACCTAATATTCCTGAGTTTATTAAAGCAATCGATTTAGAACAGAAGCGTATCGATATTTATGAAATGAAGGGATTAATTGATGAAGATTGATATATTGACACTTTTTCCTGGAATGTTAGAGGGATTTCTCAAAGAATCGATTATCAAGCGTGCAATTGAAAAGGGACATGTACAAATTGAGCTTCATAATATTCGTGATTATTCTAAAGATCCACATAAAAAAGTTGATGATTATGGCTTTGGTGGTGGAAAAGGAATGGTTCTAATGCCTCAGCCTATTTTTGATGCTGTAGAAAGTTTGCGAACAGAAGACAGCTTTGTTATTTTGATGACTCCACAGGGAAAAACTTACAATCAAAAAATGGCGTATGACTTGACAAAAAAGAAACATATCATTATAATATGTGGACATTACGAGGGGTTTGATGAACGTATTCGCACACTTGCCGATTTAGAGGTTAGTATTGGTGACTATATCCTTACGGGGGGAGAACTTGCAAGTCTTGTCATTACAGATAGTATTGTGCGTTTATTAGATGGGGTTATTCAAGAAGAATCCCATATTCAAGATTCTTTTCATGATCATTTGCTTGATTATCCGGTATATACAAAGCCAGTTGATTTTAGAGGATTGAAAGTACCTGATGTATTATTGTCGGGTCATCACAAAAATATTGACTTATGGCGAAAGGAACAACAACTAAAGCGTACTCGAGAACGTCGTCCAGATTTATTAGAAAAGAGATGATTTTATGGCTGTTAATGGTTATTATTTAGTTCGAAATGAATATAACAATAATGATGCCATTATCGACAATCGCAAGTTGCGTGGTTTTCAAGTGACTCCTAAAAATCAAGTAAAGTACGATGGAGTACAAGTTAATCACATGACGGTGATAAAACCAGCCTTTATCGAAAAAGTATTAAAGCGTAAAATCAAACGTCGCTTAGATTTATATTTACAGTATATTATTCGTTTATTAGACGATACGGAAAATAATTCTGGTGGAAATGATGGAATTCGTATTGCACTTAATGATTTAGATCGTTATAAAAGTATTATTCGTAATAAATATCGTATGTATTTAGATGAAAAGTACGTTGACTTATTACTAAAAAAAATAGCTCTCTTAGAAAGAGAATTAAAAATTAAAAATTATTATTATGAACAAGAGTTAGAAGAAACCGAGAAAAAAACAATAGGAAGAAGTAGATAGTTCTTGCTTTTTTCTTATTGTTATGTTAAAATTTTAAATGTTGACATGGTCCGCTTATCGTTTTGTTAGTGATCGATTGGGAAAATGAAAATATCGATAATGACCATAGATTAAAAAAAGGAGAGTGACATTGTGAACAAGGTAGAACTAATTACAAAAAGTCAAATTAGAAAAGATTTACCTGAATTCCGTGTAGGAGATACTGTTCGTGTCGATGTAAAAATCAAAGAAACAGACTCTAAGGGTGTTGAAAAAACAAGAATTCAAGCATATGAAGGAATTGTTACAGCAATCCAAGGTAGCGGAATAAGCAAAAACTTTATCGTACGTAAGATGTCAAGTGGTGTCGGAGTAGAAAGAACATTCCCTGTAAATTCACCTATTATTGATAAAATTACGGTTGTAAGAAAAGGTAAAGTTAGACGTGCTAAATTACATTATTTAAGAGATAGTGTAAAACAAGCAAAAATTAAAGAAAGAAATTAATAAGGCCGTGAGCCTTATTTTTCTTAAGAAAAGAGGAAAATCATGAAATATGTAAAAGCTTGTATTCCTTATGTCATAATTGTTGCAGTAGTACTTCTTATTAGAACTTTTATTGTTACACCAGTACGTGTCAATGGAACTAGTATGGATCCTACATTGCAAAATAATGAAGTATTATTATTGAAAAAATACGATCATAATTATTCTCGCTTCGATATTGTCGTTTTGAATTATAATGGTGAGAAATTAGTAAAACGAATTGTAGGACTTCCAGGAGAGCATGTCAAATATGAAAATAATATTCTTTATATCGATGGAGAAGTCGTGGAAGAACCATTTTTAGATGATTATACAAGTGATTTTGATCTTACTAGTTTAGGTGTTACGACGATTCCCGATCATTACTATTTTGTCATGGGGGATAATCGAAATAATTCAACGGATAGCCGTATTATTGGACTAGTATCAAAAGATAATATTATTGGTAGTACCGATTTTGCTTTATTTCCTTTTTCTCGTTTTGGCTCTATCAAATAGTTTATGTAAGTATGTTTAAGATAGATTTCATCTATCTTTTTTTGTTGGTTATTTTAAAGTACTTTTATAGACTTTATATAAGTGATTTGATACAATAATTTTAAATGAACAAAAGGAAAAGTAATGTTCATAAGATATGAAAAATTTGAAAAGATAGGTGAGATGAAGCAATATGGAACAACAATCATTGTTTGAAATTTCTATTAATGAGCCTTTAGCATCTCGCATGCGCCCAACGAAATTAAGTGAATTTGTGGGACAGACGCATTTGATAGGAGAAAATAAAATATTACGAAGAATCATTGAAAGTGATCATGTATCTTCCATGATTTTTTGGGGGCCACCTGGGGTTGGGAAAACTACCTTAGCTCGTATTATTGCAAGTGAGACAAAATCTGAATTTATTACTTTTTCCGCAGTTACTTCTGGAATTAAAGAAATCAAAAAAGTAATGGAAGATGCCGAAAATAATAAAAAGATGGGCATCAAAACGATCGTTTTCGTCGACGAAATTCATCGCTTTAACAAAGCTCAACAAGATGCCTTCTTACCATTTGTCGAAAAAGGTTCGATTGTTTTAATTGGCGCTACTACGGAAAATCCATCATTTGAAATCAATAATGCCTTACTTTCTAGATGTCGTGTATTTGTTTTAAAAGAATTGTCAAGTGAAGATATTTTAATATTATTAAAAAGAGCGATTCATGATGAAAGAGGATTTCGTGATGAGAAGATCGATATATCGGAAGAAGATTTGAAAATAATTGCCGATTTTGCTAATGGCGATGCCAGAGTAGCTCTTACCACGTTTGACATGATTATTACTAATGCAGAAGTGAGTGATGATGGTACGTTAAGGGTAGATCAAGAAATTATTGAAGAGTGTTTGATGAAGAAACCATTGTTATATGATAAGAATGGAGAAGAACATTACAATATTATTTCCGCACTTCATAAGTCAATGAGGAATAGTGATCCAGATGCGGCTGTTTATTGGCTTGCTAGGATGTTAGAAGCGGGAGAAGATCCTCTTTATATTGCAAGAAGAATTGCAAGATTCGCTTCTGAAGATATTGGTCTGGCCGATACGAATGCTTTAAATGTAGCTATTAATGTCTACCATGCCTGCCATTTTATCGGTATGCCGGAATGTAATGTTCATTTGGCGGAAGCTGTTATCTATATGTCATTAGCTCCTAAGTCGAATGCTTGTGATGTTGCCTATCAATTGGCAAGTTCAGATGCTAGAAAAATGCTTGCCGAGCCTGTACCACTAGTGATTCGAAACGCACCTACCAAGTTAATGAAAGAATTAAACTATGGAAAAGGATATCAATTTGCCCATGATAACAAAGATAAATTGACGACGATGGAATGTTTACCACCAACGCTAATTGGAAAAAGTTATTATCATCCAGGTACACAAGGAAATGAAATTCGCTTCAAACAACGTTTGGAGCAAATTAAAGCATGGAAAGAAAGACATAAGAATCATTCCTGTGAATAGGAAAATGGATGTTTTTGTTAGAACTAAAACCTTAAAAAATAGAACTCTACTACCTGTGTAGATACAATCAAAGTTGTTTATATTATAATGTATCTATAGGGAGTGATACGATGGATCAAGAAAAAATTGGTAAGTTTATTGCCAAGCTTCGAAAAGATCACAATATGACACAACAAGAACTAGCAGATCGATTAAATGTGACAGATCGGGCGGTATCGCATTGGGAAAATGGAAGAAGATTTCCAGATGTTTCTCTTTTTAAACCAATATGTGAAATATTTGATATATCAGTCAATGAACTGATTAGTGGTGAAACCTTAGCGCAAGATGAAATTGTGGAAAAGTCTGATGAACATATTATTCATACTTTACATGATCGTGAAAAGCAACAAAGAAAGTCTAAAATCATCATTGGTATGTTATTACTTAGTATGATCGTTTTGATCACAATCGTAATTGTGAGTATACAAAATAAGTATCCGAAAATCGATCTTTATAATTTTACGATATCTCCTGCGGATTCAGATAAGCCTTATACTTTGACAAAAGTATTCTCACATCATAACCGAAATATTTATTTTTATGGCATTGATTCAGCCCTTTTTTATGATTTAAAAGAAAATTATTATCCAGTAGTAGATGCTTTAAAACACGATCAGACGACTTTAGATAAAGTTCAAGATTATTTGGAAAAACAAGCCGAATATGAAAATGTTGAAATCAGTATGTTATACGATGGTGGAACTACCATTTATAAGAAGGCAGGAATGACGGTAATTTATTGTAATACGACAAATGGTAATCACGATGTTTATATTGGTAATAGTGAAATGTTGGATCATTTAAATGGACAATATTGTGGGCATGAGGAAAATCCAAATCAAAGTTATATTAGAACTTATCAAGTAATCAGTTCTGTTATCAATAAAGATAATCCTGGATTTAATGATGTTTTGTTAGAACAAAACAATGGAGAAAGAGGATCTGTAATTATAAGTAATACGTATCTGTTAATACCGGGAAAAACATATGAATTTTCTTTCTTAACATTTGATCAATTCGATGATACAATCGAGAATATCTTTCAATATTCAACATTACTTAAGGTAATAGAAACGGACAAAAGTAAAGAGGATTATATCAATGATTCGATCATCGTAAATGACATTTTTGATCATGGAGAAGAATTAAATGATTTAGAACATGTTACGATGACAATCAAAAATGGTACATTAACCAAAAGAGGTGCGACAATCATGATTCTGGATCTTAGTGGAAATCAATATATGTATGGTTCTGACTTTCGATTAGATAAAAAAGAAAATGGTATTTGGCATGAACTAGAAAATCAATGCGATAATTGTGTTTTTAATTCCATGGCATATGGCCCTGATCTTAATGGATGGTTACAATTTGATATTGATTGGGAGAAGATGTATGGCAATTTATCAAATGGACAATATCGAATCGTCAAAAGTGCGCTTTCTTCAAAAGAAAATTGTCATGAAACGAAATGTCATCATTATTATTTATCCGTAGAATTTACCATCGATTGATGTATGATAACCAGAGTAGGTATAACCTGCTCTTTTATGATTATCTAAGTTTTGTCCATTATTACATTTTACTAGTTTACTATAGATAGGTCTTACATCAATTGTACATTATATTTACTATTTATCGAGTAGATGATATCTACTTTTCTTTTGTATATAAATTATGATATAATGAGCTTAATTGATCAGTAGTAATAGGACTTTCAACTAGTAAAGTTACCAAAAGTTAAAGATAGAGTAAAACAAGATAAATGGTATAAATCAAACTTTGCTTTGTTATTAAACCAATAAATAGTAATCTGTGGAGATGGTTATTTTGAAAAAATATACGCAAGTAATAGGGATATGGTTTTTAATTATACCTTTGGCTATTATAAACGGGGGAATAAGGGAACATATATTAATCAAATTAGGAAATATTGCATTACCATTAAGTGGAATTATTTTAAGCATATGTGTATTTATTGTAGCATATTTGTTAATACCTAAAGTAAAAAATTGCAAACCAAAAGATTATATTATGTTTGGAATCATCTGGTTTGTTTTGACAAATTTATTTGATTTGTTCATGTATATTAGTGAAGGTGGTGGAATCAAACAATTATTAAATTCATATAACTTCTTAAATGGGAATTTATGGATCTTAGTTGTCATAACTACACTTGTGTCTCCAATAGTAGTATCAAAAATAAAATGGAAGAAAGAGAGAGAAATAAAAAATGTATAAAACGGTTGTTATAGAGTATTCACCAAAAGCAGAAGATATGGCGCAAAAAGTAGAAGAAAAAGCAAATGAAATGTTACAAGAAGGTTATGAGCTCGTTACGATGTCAATTACTGGAACAGCAAAAGCAATTTTAGTATTTAAAAAAGGTTAACGAGATGGAGGAATGGATATGAAAAAAATATTATTATGTTTGTTTATGGGGGTTGCGACCCTGGGATTAATTGGATGTGGTACGGATAATGTAGAAGAACAGCCACAAGATCAAGTGCAAGAATACGGCCATGTCGAAAAAGAAACAGCAGAAGTATTAGTTGCAAAGTTTAATATGGAGGTTGTTGATAATAGCTCATTAAATCCAGCATCTAATGATTACTTAACTACTCATGAAGATGCATACTGGTATGGTTTAGTTACGGGAGTGTATTTAATTGTCTATCCAATCGAATATACGGGAGATCTGAGTAGCGATATTGTGGATTATATGGTTTTGTATGTTGAAAAAAATAGTGAATATGAATCTAATGTTAGTGAATATATGGAATATTTAATCAAAGCAAATAACCCTGATATTACAACTGAGGAAATCAATAGTTTAATAGTGGCAGCTAAGAATTCAGCTTCTTATGGTACAACGGTTAATAATGGAAAAGGAATTGATGTTGGTTATATTGAAAACGAAGATAACTATCAATATCAGGTTATTAGATTATATAAGTAATATATTTAGGTGAATTTATGAATTATTATCATATGACATCGTTAGATAGATTAGATTCGATTAGTAAAATTGGACTTATCCCAAGAAATGAAGACAATAGTAAATTAATTGATGATAAAAAAACAAAAGTGTTTTTTTCAGAAGGTTTTGCAGGAGCAATAGCGTTATTTGTTGATTTTGAGATAGTGTACGAGAATATTAAATGTGGGAAAATGAAATCTGCAAATAAAGAAATAGAAGAAAAAGTGCTAAAATCAAAGAATCTATCTGAATTTCTTGGAGAAGGAGTTTATTTACAATTTGATGGTACTGATATAGAAAATGAAAGAAATTTTGAAAATGGATGTACTAGTAAAGTTGTTCCTCCAGAAAAGTTTTATGTTAGTGTATTGAAAAGTAAAAAAAGTGATTCAATTATATTCTCAAGATTTGAAATCATTAAATATATGATGTCAAAAATAACTCCGGAAGAAATTGAATATTACGGTGTGAAATATAAAGATTCTCCCAATTTTATTGATGCTACAATCAGGATACAAGAAAAAGTAAAAAGGTATTATATTTCACATAGACAGGAAATAGAAAAATATAGAAATAATGATTATTGGTTAGAATATTTATCTGTTACAGATTTTGTAAAAGAATATTTAAAGTCAAATACAAATTCTGATTTAACAGTCTGATATTAAAATAGTAGGTTGTAAGTAGGAGGTATTGTATGTTAATTACAGGAATTTTAATTACAATAGTTGCAATTTTTATGTTATTAGTTCCTCAATTTTTTATGAAACTTAAAAGTCCTAGAATTCCAGATCAATTATTAAAAAATCCTAAAATGAAAATTATTCTTAGAATATGGGGTGGAATTTTTGTAATAGTTGGAATTTTATTAATTGTTTTCTCAATTATTTAATAATAAATTGCAAACTTATGGATATATGTAAGATTATGAAAAAAAGAAAACTTACAGGAAATGATATAGGAATTGTTGCTTCTATATTGGGTATAATAGCAAGTATTATATTGATAATATTGAATTTAATAGCCAATGACAACTTAACAATAGGTATTATTTTATTATGTAGCTGCTCTATTACTTTAATAGCAAATATTAGTCAGAGAAATAAGCTGGGAAAATAACAAATTCCAATTTATAAAGTAGGTTTATATCTACTTTTTCTTTTCCGAGAAAATTATGTTACAATGAAATAGATTTGTGAGGAAGTGATTGTAATGGCAAATGAAGAAAATATTTTCCCCAAATAATTGTATCAACTGCTTTATACCGATTTAGTAACCTCCTCCAAAAAGTCCTTATAAATAAAGGGTTTGCAGGTTTCGATATCTTACACGTTTTTTAAAAAAACAGTAAAAAACGGTTAAAGATGGCTAAAATAGGTGGTTTTTAGTAAAAAAATGATAAAATTTTTTTAGTTGATACCACAAGGTAAACCTCTCATATTATATTTTAAAAAGGAGGGTATAATGAAAGAAGTTGTTAATAAATACACTAGTAAAACTTTTGAAGATATAAAACATATTGATGAGTATGGAGGCGAGTACTCGTTTGCTCGTGATTTGCCAAAAGTTTTCGGATATAAAGAATGGAGAAATTTCAAAGTAGTAATAGATAAAGCCATTACATCTTGTAAAAAGAGTAAATTCAATGCATTTGATCATTTTGTTGAAGCCAACAAAATGATAGAAATAGGTAAAACTGCAAAAAGAAAAATTCTCGACAATAAACTCTCTAGATATGCTTGTTATTTGATAGTTCAAAATGCCGACCCAAGTAAGGAAGTGGTTGCTTTAGGTCAAACTTATTTTGCTGTCCAAACAAGAAAACAGAAATAACTGAACAAGAATAT
>CALVRE010000029.1 GCA_944358455.1 uncultured Bacilli bacterium
AGAGACGACATTAGAAAAAGCAATCGAGACGGAATTACCAGAACCTGAAAAGAAAAAAGCAAAGGCAACTTTCCGTACAACGGAAGTTGTTGCATTAGTGTTAATCACCTGTTTTATTAGTTTGACGATGGGATCGTTGATCACTCATTCTTTACTTCGTGATGAGAATAAATATGATAGTACGAAGTTTTCGGATGAAATGCGCGAGTTTATCGACAATTATCATTATATAATGGAAAATTACGATGGAACTATTACAGAAAAGCAACTTTTAAATGGGGCAATTAATGGAATGCTTGATGTTTTAGATGATCCATATGCAGAATTCATAGGGCAAGATACGCGTTTAGATCAAGAATTGGCAGGAAGTTATGACGGACTTGGAATCGAAATTGTCAATAATAGCGATGGCAATATTGAAGTTTATAATGTTTTTGAATCTACTCCAGCTGATAGAGCAGGACTACAAATAGGAGATATTATTACCTCGGTCAATAGCTTGAATCTAGAAGGTAAAAATTCATCTGTTTTTTCTATTTATGTAGGAGATGGAGAAGTTGGAACAACTTACGAAATAGGAGTTCGTCGTGGAGAAGAAACATTTACCCTTTCTCTTACAAAAGAACATATTATTATTCCATCTGTTTTTAAAGAGGTATTTACGAGTGGTGATAAAAAGATCGGATATTTGCAAGTGACAATTTTTTCAGCAACGACTTATCATCAGTTTGCGACGATGTTAGAAGAATTAGAAGAAGAAAAGATCGATGGTTTGATCATCGATGTACGTGGCAATTCTGGTGGAAGACTTGATGCTGTTGCCAATATGATGTCTTTATTCCTCGATAGTAGTCATATTATTTATCAGACGGATACGAAAGGGGACATCGAAAAGTTTTATTCCAAGGGAAGTGAAACGAAAACATATCCAATTACGGTTTTAGTTGATGCAAATAGTGCTTCTGCTTCCGAAATCTTGGCCGCTACATTAAAGGAAGAATATGGTGCCACGATTGTTGGTAAAACGACATATGGCAAAGGAACTGTTCAAGAAGTGAAGACACTACAAAATGGAGACGAATACAAATTGACGACTAAGAAATGGTTAACGCCAAAAGGGAATTGGATCGATGGTACAGGAGTAGTACCTGATATTGATGTCGATCTAAATAATGAATATTTTGAAAATCCTTCTAATGAAACAGATAATCAATTACAAACAGCATTAGAAACTTTTTAGTAATAACACGACACTGTCGTGTTTTTCTTTCTTTTTTTTGCAAATCATTATATAATAGTAAAGAAAGAAGGGATACGATGGAAAAAATAGGAATTGGTGATCGCCTTCAAATACAATGTTATAAACATAACGGAAAAATTCATCGAGCTTGGGACGAAGCAGTATTATTAGATATGAAAAAAGATTATATGGTATTTGGAAACAATCGGACGACAGTAACGGAAGCAGAGGGAAATACTTGGAAAACGAAAGAACCAGCAATTATGTATTTTTTTAAGGACTATTGGTTTAATGTCATTGTTCAATTAAAAAAAGAGGGTGTTACTTATTATTGTAACATTGCGACTCCTTATATAATAGAGGAAGGGACGATTAAATATATCGATTATGATCTAGATCTTAGAATATTTCCAAATGGAAGTTATAAAATTCTTGATCGCATGGAATATAAATACCATAAAAAAATAATGAATTATTCAGAAGATATCGATAAAGTGGTGAATGGCGCTTTGGAAGAGCTGATTTCTTTATATAAAGAGAAAGCTTTACCTGTATTTGATGCGGCACGTAATCTACGTTATTATGAACAATATAAAATGTTAAAAGAAAGCGAAAAAAGTAGTCATCTTTCTGAAAGTTAAGAATATATTATAAATGTAATGATAGAGACAAAATTGGTTGACTTCTGAATGGACTAGTGATATAGTATAGAACGTTCCTTGGAAGAACGAGATCAATTTTGTAAAGATTTCATTTTTTTGAAAATTTTTGCAAAATAGCTATTGACTTTGACTGAGGTGAATGATATATTATGTATGCGCTTTCAAAAGAAAACAAGCGAAAAAAAGTTTTTTACAAAAAGTAAAAAAAGTATTGACTTCAATGTCGAAAATTGTTATATTATTAGTGCTTTCCACGGAAATGCGTCAACAAATATACAAAATATGCAATTTTCGAAAAAAAGTCAAAAAAACGCTTGACTTTAAAGAAAGCAATATGGTATATTAAATTTGCTTTACAAAACAAAGCAAGTGAATGATCTTTGAAAACTGAGCAAAACGTCAATTCAAACTTATAAGTTAGGACAAAACAATTCAAACACAAAAAGAATTATTTTTTTTTGGAGAGTTTGATCCTGGCTCAGGATGAACGCTGGCGGCATGCCTAAGACATGCAAGTCGAACGAAATGGTCCAATGAATGTGGAGTGCTTGCACAAAACGGGATTTGGGTTGCCATTTAGTGGCAGACGGGTGAGTAACACGTGGGTAATCTACCTTGAAGACTGGGATAACGGCTAGAAATGGTCGCTAATACCGGATAATTCATATTTAGATAACTAGATATGCTAAAAGGGGCTTCGGCCTCACTTCGAGATGAGCTTGCGGTGTATTAGCTAGTTGGTGGGGTAATGGCCTACCAAGGCAACGATGCATATCCGAGCTGAGAGGCTGATCGGACACACTGGGACTGAGACACGGCCCAGACTCCTACGGGAGACAGCAGTTAGGAATATTCGTCAATGGGGGAAACCCTGAACGAGCA
>CALVRE010000030.1 GCA_944358455.1 uncultured Bacilli bacterium
AATACATGACACATCCAGCATTCATTAGTATGAATGTGAATGGATTCTGGGTAGGGAAATTCGAGACAACCGGAACGATTGCCAATATAACAGTGAAACCAAATCAAGCATCATTACGAAATCAGAGTGTTTATAACATGTTTGTGAATGCATATAACTATTCAAGAGAGAATGATTCACATATGATGAAGAATACAGAGTGGGGAGCAGTAGCCTATTTAAGTCATTCGAAATATGGGATTGACCGAGAAGTGAATATCAACAACAATAATTCTTATATTACTGGAATGTCTAGTTTAGTGACATTAAATCAAAGTGTATATCCAGGAGAATACGGAAATGGAAGTAATTACAATCGGGCATATAATACGGGATTAGGGTATTTAGCAAGCACAACAGGGAATATTACGGGAGTTTATGATATGTCAGGAGGATCCATTGAATATATGGCATCTTATATAGGGAATAATTATGGAAGTAGTGGATTTAATTCGACAAATATTCAAAATTATGATAATAAATATTTTGATGTTTATTTAAGTAATAGTTCTCCAACAACATATCAAAATCGTATTTTAGGTGATGTGACAGGAGAGATGGGACCGTTTATTTATTTTGAAGATGGAGATGGGACTTCAAGGCCACATAATAAATGGTATTCTGACGGTTCCCATTTTGTAGAGTCATCCAATCCATGGTTCTATCGAGGTGGTAATCCTCAACATGGTGTACTTGCGGGGCAGTTCTACTTCGCTCGCAACACCGGTACTCCCAGCAACGCTTCGTTTCGTCTTGTACTTGCACCATAGTACTTTTGAAAAAATAGAGAACTAGGAAGTAGTCTAGGATTGGGATCTATCTACCATTCACTTTGCTACTGTTTTATGGTAATAAAAAATGTAGACAGTGTACTCTGTCTACATTTCCTTTATCACACCCATGGATGTGTTTTTAATTCCTATTTTTTCAAGATACTACGGAGCGGTGCTGCATTACGGTACATAAAGTAAAGTGCCGTATTAGTAACAAGTTCAAAGTCTCCAGCATATTCGTAAATTTTACTGTTAAAGCTTAATTTGAATTGATTTAATCCTTGATACTTATTATCCTTTAAATTAGGATTCGTAACACCACCAAAATTAAATTTTTGGAATCCTTGTTTCGAATATTTTTCGATCACTTTCCATAAGAGTAAGTGTTTGGCATTGAAACTTTTATATTTGGGATCATAACCATCCATGATCATATATACTTCGTTTTGATTTTTGATCATTAAAGTAGATGCAAGAACGATTCCTTCTGGATAATCACGAAGTAAATTAGTGGCTAGAACTAGATCTTTCTTTGCTTGCTCATATTGATTATCAATCCCGATTTTTTGATTGATTAGGCGTAGTGAATTACGACCCGAATTACGTATGATGCGATCGTTGATTTGGTTGCTTTTTTGTTCATAATATTCGTATTGTTTTTGTGACTCTAATAAAAAAGTATGAGTATTTAATTTCGCATAGAAAAAGTCAACATTGTTTTTTTTGCCGAAAAAATGAAAACAGTCTTGAAAATATTTTAAATCACGAGGATATTTTTTCTGGGTATGAAGATATAAGTAATCTAATTCTTCTTGTTTTCCTTTATAGATTTGAACACCTTTTCGTACTGCGCTACGAATTTTGGTACGAAATGATTTTTGAAAATTTTTGAATAATAAATAATATGGTACATCTAAATCTAAAATAGCTTCATAACGAGGCTTTAAAGCTTCAAAATTATTGTTATATCCTAAATGATAATATCCAGTTTCAGTAAGATTGCGAAAAATAATAGGATAATATTGGTTTGGTGTTGTAATGTTATGATTGATGTCATGAATTTCTTTTACGATGTGAGGAGCAATTTTGATAGCAATAATATCACGTTTCCCTAAGTAACGTTTGATTTCTTCCGTATAAGTTTTCAGAAGTGTTTGATTTTGATAATCGATCAGGAATCCTCTTGGAGCATAAGCGTATTTGAAACCATGAAGTTTTTCGATTAAAATCAAACTAGCTGCTACGACATGATCTTCATCGTCGATAAGACCTAGAAAAATACTGTCATAATTTTGTTCGTTCATGACAAAAGCATACTCCGGTGTTTGATATAAACTTTTGATCGGATAACTATTTACAAATTGATTAAATTCTTCATTGGTTAGTTCTTTTAAGCGCATAAAGATTCTCCTTTACAAATTATAATATTATATCATAAACTAAACGATTAGCACAAGTGAGTAGATCAATCGTAAACGATTATGATATAATAAAAAAGAAGGTGAAAAAATGTTTGAAAATAAGAAAATATTGGTATTAGGAATGGCGAGAAGTGGCTATGAAGTGGCGAAAGTGCTAGCACGTCATCAGAATCAAATTTTAGTGACGGATGCGAATGAACAAGATCCTGATCATGTTAATGAGTTAGAAAACCTAGGAGTTACTTGTATGATTACGAAAGATCCATTAGAATTATTGGATGAAAGTTATGATTATGTCATCAAGAATCCTGGAATTTCCTATCATCATCCTTTAGTATTGAAAGCAAATGAATTAAATATACCTGTTACGAATGAAGTTGAAGTAGCTTATTCTTTATTACCAGAAGATGTTAAGATTATCTCTATTACTGGAAGTAATGGAAAGACAACGACGACCACCTTGATTTATGAATTTTTAAAAGAGGCTGGTTTTCCTGTTCATTTAGGTGGGAATATTGGCTTTCCATTATGTTCGATTTTGTCGGATATCAAAAAGGGAGATATTCTAGTTTTAGAAATTTCTGGTCATCAACAACATGATTTTATTCATTATCACTCTGATATTGCCGTTATGACGAACTTATCTGAGGTACATCTTGATTTTTTTGGTACCTATGAAAATTATAAAAAGAATAAATCACGCATTTTACATAATCAAACAAAGAATGATGTCGCTATTTTAAATTTAGACAATGACGATGTTTTGGAAGTATCCAAAGACATTCTATCTAAGAAGTTGTATTTTTCAAGTCACGTAAAAGCAGATGCGGACTTGGAGGAAGATGGTATTTATTATAAGGGAGAGCCTTTTATGAAGTGTGATGAAATTCGCATGAAAGGCGTTCATAATTATGAAAATATTATGGCTGCTCTTTTAGCTACCAAAGAGTTGGGAATCGATGATGATTCCGTCAAACATGTTTTATCTCGTTTTAAGGGAGTAGAACATCGTATCGAGTTTGTCCGTGAATTTTCTGGACGTACTTTTTACAATGACTCAAAGTCAACGAATGTAAAGTCAACGCAAATTGCTCTTAACACGTTTCATAATCCAACCATTCTTCTTTTAGGAGGATTAGATCGTGGTCATAGTTTTGATGAATTAGAACCTTATATGACCAATGTGAAAGCAATTGTTTGTTATGGAGAAACCAAAGAACGTATTTATGAATTTGCAAAACGCATAGGAAAGGATTGTTTCGTATGTCAAAACTTAATAGAGGCAACTCATAAGGCATATGAACAGTCAGATCGAGGAGATACTATTTTATTAAGTCCTGCCTGTGCATCTTGGGATCAATATAAAAGTTTTGAAGATCGCGGAAATGAATATAAAAAGGTAGTAAATGAACTATAACTGTTGCAAATCATAGTGGTATTTGATATACTGAAAAAGTAGAGAGATAATAATAAAAGTGTGTAATGAGAGTAGAGAGTAAAAAGCGTTTTTTGAGGTTATAGGAAATACGTGAATAATGGTTCTAAAATAGAAATCTCAAATAAAGAAATATATGGTTTGGCTTGCATGAAAAATTTGTAATTTTTTCTAGTCTATGTCATTTCACACGGGAAGAGGAAGTAATTTGTCTCTCCTTTTTTGTAGGAGGATGTCATGAAGAAAGAAGGATTTACATTAGTAGAGTTATTGGCAGTTATTGTCATTTTAGGAATACTGGCAATTGTGATTGTACCAACCGTCGATCGTTCACTCAAAGACTTTAGAAAACAAGCTTATGAAGATCAAATCACCAATATTGAATTAGCGGCTAAAAATTGGGGAGCTGATCATCCTTTCGATTTGCCAGAAAACGAAGGAGATGTCATCACGGTTACGTTGGGAAGCTTGAAAAATGGTGGATACGTCGATTATCGTATTAAAAATCCAACAACTGATCGTTATTTTCCAAATGATATGTTGATCGAAGTAGAAAGAAAAGGCAAAAATTATGAATATCGAGTAATCGAGGGAAGTGGAACTTTAGAAGGTGAATATGAGATTGATTCACCAATATTGACTTTAAAAGGAGGATCCATTATCTATGTCGGTCTTGGCGAAACATACGAGGAACCAGGATATACCGCTAGAACAAGTAGTGGTGTTTCGATACCAGATAGTCTTGTGAAAAAGACCATTCGTATGAATGGTTCAGAAGTATCAAGTATCAATACAGACAAAATAAGTACTTATGAAATCGAATATTCGGTGACTGATCGAGGTTATACAACAACTGTAAAAAGACAAGTTATTGTAAGAGACATGACACCACCAGTCATTGTTGTTGATGGACATACATCTGACTTTACGGTCAATCATGAGGCAAGTAGTAGTTATACGATACCAAACGGAACTGCTACCGATAATAGTGGTGAGGCCATTACCGTTACAAAAAGTGGGAATGTAATACCAAACATGGTAGGAAGTTATAAAGTTACTTATACGGCAAAAGACTCATCTAATAACGTTGCAACATTGATCATGACCGTAATTGTAACGGATACAAAAGCGCCTACTTTTACGGTAAGTGGAAATCCTAGTAATTGGACGAAAAATGATGTTACACTTACGATTAATGCTAGTGATAGTGGATCTGGTTTGAGTACGAAAGGTGCATATAGTTTTGATGATGGAAAAACGTGGCAGACGTCTAATAAAAAAACATTTAGTTCTAATCAGACTGTTCATATTAAAGTTAGAGATAATGCTGGAAATATCAGTACAAGACAGTCTGTGGTAATCAATCGAATAGATAGAATTGCCCCTGTTATTACCGTTGATGGGCATACGAGTAATTATACGATTAGTCATGGACCAAGAAGTAGCTTTACGATCCCAAATGGAACTGCTACCGACAATAGTGGAGAGGATATTACGGTTACCAAGAGTGGTAGTGTGACACCAACTGTTGTGGGAACTTATTCTATAACTTATACAGCAAAAGATTCGTCAGGGAACACGGCGACTTTAGTATTAACTGTAACGATCGTGTCACCAACTTATAGTGGTTGGATGACGGAAAGTGAGTTAGTAAGTGCCGGACATAGTACCACGGAATTTGGAATTGATAAGAAAACACAATATCGACTTACCTATACGACGACTACTTCAAAAACGGAGAGCGGAACCAAATCGTTGGTATCAGCAACTGGAAATTGTTGTTGGGCCAACCCATCTGGAACGCAATCATTTAGTGAAGCTTATGTAACACAAGTGTATTTAACAGCTACTGCTAAGAATAATGATTGTGATGGTGGATGGCGATGGGAAGGGTATGCAGAGCTTTATAGTCCGGATACTAATACTTGGGATCGTGTTTGTACAGTACAGGTTAGTGGAAGCACATGTCAACAAGTAACGAATTCAGCGACTTGCAATGTCACGACTGGGAAACGCTATACGCAAGCGAGAGTTTCTCTTACTGCCAAACATTATGGTTATATTGAATTACAGATGAAACAATGGAAAGTTGTAACAACGACAACAGGCGTAACAGATTGGCAAGATAGTAATACGACGTCAGCAGGAACGGTTACAAAAACGGAGACAAGAACTGTATATCGTTATCAGACGAATTAAATGTAAAGAGTAGAGAAATCTACTTTTTCTTTTGTTAAAAATGCGATATAATGAAATTGTAATACCATGATAGAAAGAGGAATTATATGTCAAAAATTAAAGATGTAAAAGCAAGAGAAATTTTAGATTCGAGAGGCAATCCAACTGTCGAAGTAGATGTTTATTTGGAAAGTGGTGTAATGGGAAGAGCAGAAGTACCAAGTGGGGCTTCTACAGGAGAAAGAGAAGCCTTAGAATTACGTGATGGTGGATCACGTTATATGGGAAAAGGTGTCTTAAAAGCAGTTTCTAATGTGAATGGTCCTCTTCGTGACTTAGTAGTGGGAATGGAAGCAAGTGATCAGAAAGCGATCGATTATAAAATGATCGAAGCAGATGGAACGGAGACGAAGTCAACTTATGGAGCCAATGCCATTTTAGGTGTTTCGATGGCGGTTATGAAAGCAGCAGCCATTGAAAGCGATCAACCTCTTTACCGATATATTGGAAATGGAACATTACTTCCTAATCCGATGATGAATATTTTAAATGGAGGAGCACATGCAGATAATAAACTGGATTTTCAAGAGTTTATGATTATTCCTCAAGCGGATACGGTTCATGAAAGAATTCGTATTGGTTCTGAAGTTTTCCACAATTTAAAGAAAGTTTTAAATGAAAAAGGACTAGCAACAGGAGTGGGAGATGAAGGCGGTTTTGCTCCTAATTTGGAAAGTAATAGTGAAGGATTTGACCTCATTATGGAAGCAATCAAAAAGGCTGGTTATACACCTGGTATCGATGTTAATTTGGGAATCGATGTGGCAGCTAGTGAATTTTATGAAGATGGTAAATATGTCTTAGCTGGTGAAAATAGATCCCTTACAACCGATGAATTAATTGATTTTTATGAAGAATTAGTAGAAAAATATCCTATTATATCGATTGAAGATCCAGTCGATGAAAACGATTGGGAAGGATTCCAAAAGGTTACAGAACGCTTAGGAGATCGTATTCAATTGGTAGGTGATGATTTATTTGTAACAAATAAAAAATATCTTCAAAAAGGAATCGATATGCATGCTGGTAATGCTATTTTGATCAAAGTAAACCAAATTGGAACGATAACAGAGACGATTGAAACAATTCATTTGGCGAAAGAAAATGGCTATCGCACGATTATTTCTCATCGTAGTGGAGAAACGGAAGATACGACGATCGCTGACTTAGCGGTAGGATTAGATTTAGGTCAAATCAAAACTGGATCTTTATCTCGTACCGATCGAGTTTGTAAATATAATCAATTGATGAGAATTGAAGAAGAATTAGAAAAATAAAATTTGTATTTAAAAAAGTTTATAGTATTGCTATAAACTTTTTTATTCTATTTTCTTGTTTCTTACATATACTGGAGTAGGTCGATTTGCACTTTCTCTTTAAATGTGATACAATGATCGAGCCGATTGGAGGAAATGAAAAATGAAGGCAGAAACATCCCCAATTTATCGAAATGATAAAAAGGGGAAAAGAAAGAAAAATAGGCTTAAAATTATCTGTTTATTATGTTTTAATATTTTGCTTCAAGGTTGTGAGATTTCTTCTATCAATGGAATTTTTTCCAATAAAAATTCAAATGCATATAACCATTTACTGACTCCAAAGGAAATTGATCATTTAGCGGAAGTCATTGCAAATAATGCTAATTTGACAGAAGAAGAGAAAGCTATGATTTCTCAGTTTCGACAAGTGTTAGAAGTGATTCCTTATATTAATTACGAGCAAGTAGAACAAAATTTAGCTTCGCTCGATATTGTTGAGATGGATTTTGAAGATGACGATTATATGCAGGTAGAAGGTTATTGGCTAGATAGTACTAATACGATTGCCATTGAAAATTGGGATGTATTATCTCATGAATTATTTCACCTTTTATCGGGTGGAAACAATGGTATGTTCTTTGAAGAAGGAATTACCTCTTTAGCAATGTGGGAATTACAGTTACAACAAAGATATCCAGAACATATTTTAATCACCCAAATGTTTTGTGAGATGTTTGGTGCAGATTTTGTATTGCAATCTTTCATGTCACAAGATAATTTGTTAAAGGAAAAGGTAGCTTCTGTCGTAGATCCTGAATTTGCGAATATTTTCTTTAGAGAACTAGATCTTTATCATACAAAGTATATGAATTGTAAGACAGAACAAGAATTAGAAGAAACGAGAAAGAGCTTGTCTGTGATCATACAGTTTATCGATGTAATTTATAAATGTAATACTAACATTGAGCTTGATAGTAATAGTTTACTGCGCGATGATTTAGAAGAAAAAGAGTTGAATCAATTACATACGATGTTGAATTATCGAGCGCAATTGTTGCGGTTGAATTCAGGAAAAGCAGTCTCTCAAACAGAATATTTTGCCACCGAAGAACAGAAAGAATTGATTTTAAAAAGATAATGGAAATTATCTTTTTTATATGCTAGAAAGTTTTGTTTGTTCATTGACGAACAATTGTTTAATCGATATAATAAAAAAAGAAGGTGATGATATGTATGCAGATGTTTTAGTAGAATTAAAAGCCAAGCAAGTAGATAAAACATTTACATATTTTGTGCCTCGAGAATGGGAATCAAAAATAAAATTGGGAATTCGCGTATTGGTCCCGTTTGGACGTCAAAAACTAGAAGGATTTGTTTTGCAAATTCATAAAGAAAGACCAGAGTATGAAACGAAAGAAATCTTAGAACTTGTCGATTCGGAACCAATTTTAAATGAAGAAATGCTAGAATTAGGGAAATACATTGCGAAAAAGACGATGTCGACTTTAATCAGCGCTTATCAAACGATGTTGCCAGCAGCCCTAAAAGCAAGGCATAATTTTCAGGTTCCTAAAAAATATACTTCTTATTTGGTGATAAGAAAAGAAGCAATTGTCAAAACAGAAAAACAAAGACAGATTTATGAGTATGTAAAAGAACAAGGGAAAGCATTAAAAAAAGAAGCAATGAATCTTTCGACATCTGCAACGAAAACGTTACTCGAAAAAGGTATTTTAGAAGAGATCAAAGAAGAAACCTATCGCATCGATGAAGTGTCGATTATAAAAACAAATCGAGTAACGTTGACGCACGAGCAACAATATGTAGTAGAGGAAGTTTTAAAGCAGCGACATCAATTTATTCCTTATCTTCTTCATGGTGTGACAGGAAGTGGGAAAACGGAAGTTTATATGCATATGATCGAAGAGGTTTTAAAGGATGGTAAAGAAGTAATTGTCTTAGTACCCGAAATTAGTTTGACACCACAAATGGTAAGTCAATTTAAAAAAAGATTTGGTAGCGAAGTAGCCATTTTACATAGTCGATTATCGGATGGTGAGAAATACGATGAGTGGCGTAAGATTGAAAGAAGAGAGGTAAAAATTGCGATTGGAGCTCGTAGTGCGATTTTTGCTCCTTTTACCAATTTAGGACTTATTATTATCGACGAAGAGCATTCTAGTACATATAAGCAAGAAAATAACCCTCGTTATCACGCGATCGACATTGCGTTATATCGCGCAAAACGATATCACATCCCTTTGATTTTGGGAAGTGCGACACCATCGATAGAAAGTTATACACGTGCTCGAATGGGAATCTATCATTTGTTAGAACTGAAAAATCGTATTAGTAAACATATGCCGAAAGTACTACTCGTCGATATGAAGGAAGAATATCGTTATCGTAATCGTGTTTTCTCTCGAATTTTAAAAGAAAAAATTTTAGATCGTTTAGAACGACAAGAACAAATGATTCTACTTCTCAATCGTCGTGGCTATAGTACGGTCATTACTTGTAAAGCTTGTGGTTATACCGATAAATGTCCAAATTGTGATATTCCGCTCACTTATCATAAAACGTCTCATACAATGCGTTGTCATTATTGTGGTTATGGAGCAAAAAAACCAACCATTTGTCCAAATTGTAAGAGTGAGAATATCAATGAATTTGGAATGGGGACTGAGAAATTAGAAGAATATATACGAGAAATGTTTCCAAGTGCACGCATTGTTCGTATGGATATGGATACGACCAGTCGCAAGGGAAGTCATGAAAAAATAATCGAGGAATTCGGAGCCGGTCATTATGATATTTTATTAGGTACCCAAATGATTGCGAAAGGACTTGATTTTCCTAATGTTACATTGGTAGGGGTATTGAATGGAGATGCCACTTTGAACATTCCTGATTTTAGAAGTGGAGAAAGAACATTTCAACTTTTAAATCAAGTGGCAGGAAGGGCAGGAAGAAGTGATAAATCAGGGGAAGTAATCATCCAATGTTTCAATACAAACCATTACAGCATCCGAACATCAGCCACTCATGATTATCTAGGATTTTATAAGGAAGAAATGAAGATTCGTAAGACATTGCATTATCCTCCTTATTGTAATTTAGCGCTCTTAAAAATCGTAGGAAAAGAATTAGAAAAAGTAGAAAGCGAAGCGAAGAAAATAGGAACTTATTTGCGTTGTTCTAAAAAGTCTAATCTTCTGATTTTAGGACCTAGCCCTGCTAATATGTTGAAAGTAAACAATCGGTACTATTATCAAATTATTGTGAAATATAAAAAGAGAGAAGATATTTGGGATTTGTTTAGCTTTTTAAAAGAGCAATATCAAAGTAATTCACAAGTTTCTCTAGATTTTGATTTTAATCCACGTTATTTATAAAGTGATGTTATTTCGTTTATGAATTTGGTAAAATGTGATAAAATAAAAATGGTGATGATATGAATTTAGAAAATGTAAATGTCGAAAAGGGATTAAAAATTATTTTTATGGGAACCCCTGAGTTTAGTGTTCCTATCTTAGAAGGTTTGATTGAACATTATAAGATTCGTGCGATTGTGACACAACCAGATCGCCCGGTTGGTAGGGATGGTCATATGTCTTATCCACCAGTAAAAGAAGTGGGAATAAAACATACCATCTTAGTGATTCAGCCAGATAACATGAAAGAAGATTGGGGACAAGTTGCCGAGTTAGAACCAGACCTCATTATTACATGTGCATATGGTCAAATTCTACCAAAAGCTTTACTTGATGTTCCTCGTTTAGGTTGTATCAATGTCCATGCATCATTGCTTCCTAAATTACGTGGAGGAGCTCCTATTCATCGTGCCATTTTAGCTGGTTATAAAAAAACAGGTGTTACGATCATGTACATGAATCCTAGAATGGATGAAGGAGATATTATTTCTCAGCGAGCAATCGAAATTACAGATAACGATACAGCTTCTAGTTTACATGATAAATTGAGTTTACTTGGCCGTGATCTTTTGCTTGATACTCTTCCTAGTATCATCGATGGTACCGCGACGAGAACCCCACAAAATCATAGTGAGGCTACTTATGGACTTAATATCAAAAGAGAAGATGAGAAAATCGATTTTGAAAGAACCAGAAGAGAAATCTATAACCAAGTAAGAGGTTTATATAGTTGGCCAGGAAGTTATTGCATGTTTGAAGGAAAAATTTTAAAAGTATGGAAATGTCGTATCAATGATAATTATTTTCCGGAATTATTTAATGGTCAAATTACAGCTATCTATGAAGATGGTTTCGGTGTGAAAGTAAGTAATGGCGAACTTGTTTTTCAAGAGGTCCAACCAGAAGGTAAAACGAAAATGAGTGGTGCCTCTTTTGCCAATGGCATTGCCAGTCATAGTAAATTCGTCGGTAAAATATTAAGTTAGGTGTTATTATGGAAGAAAAGAAAGAAAAATTGAGTTTTAGAGAGATATGGAAAAATAAACGTTATCGCGCACTGATCATATTAGGGGTTTATTTTGTTTTCTTTCTTTTTCTAATTGGTAGTATTCGTAATAATCAAGGCAATGTTCCTCCTACTTCGGATTCTACTACGACGAATACTAGTTTTGAATCACTAGATAATTACGAAGCAACTTATACATTTATGATCGATTCTACTTCTCATTTCGTGCATACGACACGTTATCAGGAAGAAGAAGTGATCGAAGTAGAGGAAACATCTGAGGAATACTATATAAAAGGAGATACATTTTATTCTGTAAAAAATCAAAAATTAGAAACGACGAGTGATAAATTATATGGAATTTCCTTTTTCAAGTTACGTCCGGATGAACTTAGCAAATTACTGAAATATAGCACGTTTCAACATCAGACGGAATTTCAAGATAATCGTGTAAGAAAAGTATACCAAATGACGGTAAAAGGATTTTTTAGTTGGTTAGATGGTAGCTTTCATGACGCGGAAGAGATCGTTACGATTACAACAGAAGAAATAAGTGGTCTTATGACAACCTTTACGATCGATCTTTCCAATTATCAGAATGAAACGATTACGATTACCTATCAAAGCCATAACCAATTATCCAATGTAGAAACGAACTACCAATAACAGGACAAGCTCCTGTTTTTTAATAAATCGATTTTTTTTACATATGATGGTATTGGTGAGAGTATGGATAAAGTTCTGTTTCTTTTTATGATTCTATGTTTTTTATTTATTCATGCTTATCTACAAGAGCATTGGTACCATTATCCACTTCTCCCGTTTATTGTAATCCTGTTATTACCAGAAATTGGTTTATTTCTATTTTGTTTATATTTTCAAACATTTTCTTTTTTCTTGGAAGTGATGTTCGGTTTTCAGTTTTTTTTGCTTATCATGAACACGATTCTCGATCTTTTTTATTATAAAAAGCATATGTATCGTAAGTTGCGTCTAAAGAACCTTTATTTAAATGCGATTTTACTTTATCTTTTTGCATCATTTGGTAGTAGTTTAGAACATACTGATGTTTCGTTTTTACCTTTCGATATCACTTCCCTCATCATTGTGATTTGCTTTTTTCTGATTCTATTATTTCTTCCAAAAGAAACAAAGAAACAAACGAAACTTCCTATCAAATCTTTTTTTATCTTACCGATCTTCTTTCTTTATCCACTGCTTTTGCTATGGTATGGAAATAGTTTTTTTACGCTTCCCATGTCTTATTTTTTAGGTATGATTTTAGCTCTTCCCCATGTATTTACTCTGATTGCAAATATCGAAAGAGGAGAATATGAGAAACATTATCATTATTTTATTCTAGAATGGGGGATTCATTTTTTATTAATAGCCATTTTGGATATTGTAACCCCGACTTCTATTTACTTAGATAATAGTGGCTTTTTAACAAATTTATCAAAACTAGGACTTTATAGTATGATCTTAATATCGTATGCCATCTTTAACAAAAAAGGAAAAGGTCTTTTTTATAGTTTACCATCTTTTATCATCATGGTTTTATATTGTTATTTTCTAATGTTAGGATAAAAAATATCTTTGAAATATAATCTTTATTTTTTTAATGATATAGAGTATATGATAATGCTTGCATTTCATAGGAAAATATGTTAAATTATTATATAGTGATCAAAGGAGACTGATTATGGAAATATTATTAATTATTGTATCAATTTTACTAATTGCGATCGTACTTTTACAAAGTAGTAAAGCAGAAGAAGCTTCTGGCATTATTACGGGTGGAAACGATTCATTATTTAAAAATCGTAAAGAACGTGGTGGCGAGTTATTCATCAGTCGTGTAACCATGGTTTTAGGTATTATTTTCTTTGCTATTTGTTTATACTTTGGATTTTAAAACAACATATAAAATGATGTAAAGTTCTAGGCATTCTAGAGCTTTTTTTCTTACATTCTTGTAATAATAAGGAATTTTCTATCCTAAAAATCTTTTTTTTGATATAATTAAGTATAGGGTGGAAGTATGAAAAGTATTTACGATTATCCATTGAAAAAGTTAGAAACGTATTTTGAGACTCATGGTGAAAAAAAGTTTAAAGCGACCCAAGTGTTCGATTGGCTTTATAAGAAACGAGTACGTCGTTTTGATGATATGCGTAACATCAAGAAAGAAGTAATCGAAACATTAAAGAGTGATTTTTCGATGGAACCACTTACAATCATCGAAAAGTTAGAAGATATAGATGTATGTAAATATCTCTTTTCTTTGGAAGATGGAAATAAAATCGAAGCAGTGTTGATGCGTCATGATTATGGAAATAGTTTGTGTGTATCGACCCAAGTAGGATGTAATATGGGATGCGCTTTTTGTGAAAGTGGAAGATTAAAGAAAGTTCGTAACTTGGAGCCAAGTGAAATGGTACTCCAAATTTTAGCGATCGAAGAGGATTTGCAGATTCGCATTACTCATGTTGTATTGATGGGAATTGGGGAGCCATTTGATAATTATGAGAATGTGATGGATTTCATCGATATTATCAACGATCCGAAAGGAATTGAATTGGGGGCTCGTCATATCACGATTTCCACTTGTGGTATCGTACCAAAAATCAAAGCTTTTATGGAAGAAGGACGAGGAGTAAATTTGGCGATTAGTCTTCATGCACCAAATAATAGGTTGCGAAGTAGGTTAATGAGTATTAATAAAGCATATCCACTAGAAGTATTGATTCCAACTTTAAAAGAATATGTGGATAAAACACATAGACGTTTAACCTTCGAATATATTTTGTTAAAAGATGTCAATGATACGATGGAATGTGCGGATGAATTAAGTAAACTTTTAAGAGGAATCAACTGTTATGTCAATTTGATTCCCTATAATGAAACAAGTCATTTCGAATTTAAGAAGACGAGAAAAGAAGATGTATTAAAATTCTATGATCGCCTTAAAAAGAATAAAATAAATGTGACGATCAGGAAAGAATTTGGAAGTAAAGTCATGGCTGCTTGTGGCCAATTAAGATCTCATCATGAGGAGGGGAAATAATGGAATATTTTTATTTGACGGATCCTGGTAAAGTAAGAGATCATAATGAAGATAGTGTCATTATTGTCGAAAATAAAGCGAAAGAGTATTTACTTGCGGTAGCAGATGGAATGGGGGGGCATCGTGGTGGTGAAATTGCATCTTCGATTGCGATTTCTCACATCGGGAAACGTTTTCGTGAACTTAGTAGTATTGGTACGAAAGAAGATGCCATTAGTTGGTTAAAAGAAGTTGTCAGCGAGGCCAATGTGCAGATTTATAAATATACGAGTGAGCATCCTGAAAGCGAAGGGATGGGAACGACATTGGTATTATCGTTGTTAACGCCAACTTATCTCTTATTTGGTAATATTGGCGATAGTTCTGGTTATGTCTATAAGAATCAAAAAATCCATAAGATTACAGTAGACCATACCTTAGTAAATTTACTAGTTCGCTCTGGAGAACTTACAGAAGAAGAAGCACGTGAACATCCTCGTAAAAATGTTTTGATGCGTGCACTAGGAGCCAATAATAAAGTTGAAATGGATATTTTTGACGTGGAAACGGATGTCGATGGTATTTTCCTTTGTAGTGATGGTCTGACAAATATGCTTGATGATGCCCAAATTAGTAAAGTCTTAAATGAAAATTTATCACTGGAACAAAAATTGCAAAAATTGATCTATAAAAGTAATAATCGAGGAGGTAACGATAATATTTCCGTTGCTTATCTCGTAATAAAAGGAGGCGAATAAGATGAGTATGATTATGAAAGGTCAAATGATCAATGATCGTTATCAGATTATTCGAACGATCGGAGAAGGTGGTATGGCCAATGTATATTTAGCTCATGACACCATCCTCGATCGCAACGTAGCAGTGAAAATTTTACGTGGAGATTTGGCCGACGATGAAAAGTTCGTCCGTCGTTTTCAACGTGAGGCCATAGCTGCTAGTTCACTTACCCATCCTAATATTGTGGGAATGTATGACGTAGGAGAAGATGATGGTAAATACTTTATCGTCATGGAATACATCGATGGAAAAACACTGAAAAGTTTAATTAAGAAAAGAGGAGCACTGACACTTCCAGAAGTGATCGATATCATGTTACAACTTACCGATGGTATTGCATGTGCTCATGATAGCTATATTATTCATCGAGATATCAAGCCACAAAACGTCATGATTCTAGATGATGGTATGGTAAAAATTACTGATTTTGGAATTGCGATGGCACTTGGTAGTAACGAACTGACACAGACGAATTCCGTCATGGGATCCGTTCATTATCTACCGCCAGAACAAGCAAGTGGTAGTGGATCGACAATCAAAAGCGATATTTACTCTTTGGGAATTTTAATGTTTGAACTTTTAACAGGAAAATTGCCCTTCAAAGGAGATAATGCTGTCGAAATTGCAATTAAACAAATGAAAGAACCGATTCCTAGCGTTTGTAAAATAAATCCAGAAATTCCTCAGTCAATCGAGAATGTTATCTTAAAAGCATGTGCGAAAAATCCTAAGAATCGATATGAAAATGTACGTGAAATGCGTGAAGATATTCGTACCGCTTTAGATCCAGAACGTGCGAATGAAAAACGTTATGTTTATCCATATCCAGAACAAGATTTGGAAGAAACCAAAAAATTACCAAATCTAAGTCGTGTTGCTTTAAATGAACAAAAAGAGGAACAGACGGAAGAAACAAAAGAAGCGAAAAAAGATAAGAAAACCAATCTAGCGCTCTTGATTACCGGAATCACTTGTGTTGTCCTTGCTTGCATCATTGGTCTGATTGTAATCGTTTATCCAAAATTGACGGAAGTACCAGAGATCGTCGTTCCTGATGTATCCAATATGACCGTCGTCGATGCCGAACGATTATTAAAAGAAGAAGGCTTTGAAGTATTAGCGGAAACGGAAGAAGAAAGCGATTCGGAAATCGAAGCAGGTAAGGTCATTCGAACGAATCCGATTGCTGGAAGAAGTGTGAAGAAAGGAACACAAATTACACTTATTGTTTCTACTGGTGCCAAAGGAATTGTCTTAGAAGATTACACAGGCAAAAATTATTATGAGATTAAAGCGATGTTGGAACTTAATGATATCTACGTATTGACGGAAAAGAAAGAAGTAGAAGATAAAGAGAATGCCAAAGAGAATATTATCATCGAACAAAAACCAGCGGCAGGAACAACCGTTGTCGAAGGTGATACCGTTACGCTCTATATTCCAGATATTGCGACCGAATACCCAGACTTTGTAAACGAAAAGTGGTTAGTCTCAGATGTTCAAGCATTTTGTGATGAATATAACATTACCCTTGTCATTGAATACGAGGAAACATCACAGCATTCAGAAGGTACGATTTTATCACAAAGTCGTGGTGCTGGAACGGTGATCAACGCGCCAACTACTTTACGAATTGTTGTTGCAACCGCGAAAGAAGAAGTGCCGGAAGAGAATCCGGATGACAATCCCCCAAGCGAAGACGACCCTTCCACTGATGTTACGGAGTAAAGGAGAATTATGCAAGGAAGAATTATCAAACAAATCAGTAACGATTATACCGTATTTGCACATGACAAAACGTATATTTGTAAATGTCGTGGTATTTTTCGCAAAGAAGGTATCAAACCATTAGTAGGAGATTTCGTAGAATTTCACCCGGATAAAAAGCTGATCGAACGTATATTACCTAGGAAAAATGAATTAGTTCGACCACCGGTTGCCAATATCGATCAAGCTATTATTATTACCAGTCTAAAAGAGCCAGACTTTTCTACGAATCTTCTCGATAAATTATTATCGATTATCGATTATCATAATATTAAACCAATCATTATTCTGACGAAATTAGATTTACTCAGTGAACAAGAAAAAAATTTTCTGATGCCAATGATTGCTTATTATCGTCAATATTATGAAATATATGAGAATCATGATTTAGAAGCGATCAAAAATTGTTTAAAAGAAAGAGTATCAGTTTTGACTGGTCAAAGTGGTGCTGGCAAATCGACATTGTTAAACCATTTAGATCCTTCTTTACAAATTGCGACAGGAGAAATATCCAAAGCTTTAGGCAGAGGAAAACATACGACTCGTCATGTCGAACTACTTTCTTTATATGGTGGTCTAGTAGCGGATACACCAGGCTTTTCAGCCATTGACTTGAAAGGTATGACGAAAGAAGATATTCGTAATAGTTTTCCTGAATTCCGAAATTTTACTTGTGAATATCGCGATTGCATGCATGTGAATGAACAAAATTGCGAAGTGAAAAAATTAGTGTTAGAGAACAAAATTCTAAAAAGCCGATATGAAAATTATTTAAAATTTATAGGGAAGTGATTCAATGATTTCCGCATCTTTTTTAGGTATAAAAGATCATTTAAAAGAAAATTTACACATATTAGATCAAACGAATATTAGCTATCTTCACTTTGATATTATGGATGGTAAATTTGTGTCCAATGAAACCTGGCATGTATCCGATTTACTACCATTCATCCAAGACTTGAAAAAACCATTTGATGTTCATTTTATGGTCGATGATGTTTCTACTTATATCGCTGAATTTGATGTGATTGATCCCGAGTATATGACATTTCATATTGAAGCAACGGATAACCCCAAAGAAACAATTATGAAAATTAAACATACCGGAAGTAAAGTGGGAGTATCCATAAAACCATCGACATCGATCGATACGCTTCTTCCATATTTAGATCAAATTGATTTAGTTCTAGTTATGAGTGTTGAGCCAGGCGCAGGCGGACAGAGCTTTTTAGAAGATTCTCTTTCTAAAATTGAAAAATTAAATCAAATTAGAGAAGAGCAACAATATTCTTATCTAATTGAAGTGGATGGAGGAATCAATCCGATCACAAAAAAACAATGTGAACAAAAAGGCGCCGATTTATTTGTCGTAGGAAGTTTTATTACGAATGTTGCCCCTGAAGATTATCAAAAACAAATTGATCAACTTAGTTGATAAGATCGATACCCATCGATCTTTTTCTCTTTACATGTTCAAATGTGAGAAATGATCGAAAACATTGATAAAGATTGTGAAAAGTGATATACTGTTTAAGACAAAAGAGGTGAAATGTTTGAAGAATTTTATCAATAAATTTAAAGTGAGTACAAAAGGATATTTAACAACGAATGTTTTATTTATTACCTTTGTTATTACATCGGTTTTAAATGCTACGCTTCTACGCTTTTTCACAGTGAAAAATTATTTTGATTTTAAACCAGTTATTGCCGATTTAGCAGTCGTTGTCATTATTGGAGCATTTGGATATTTCATCAAACCGAAGCATCAATTCAAATACTTTTTTGGTTGGTCTGTTTTCTTTGCGGTTCTTTGTATTATAAATTCCATTTATTATACTAATTTCTTATCGTTTGCGTCTTTATCGCTTGCTACGACAGCTTTGCAATTAGTAGGAGTAGCGGATGCGGTAACAGAAAATATCATGGAATTAAAAGATTTTTCTTTTGTTTGGGCTCCCATTGCAATGTTGTTTTTAAATCATTATTTGAAAAAACAAGGTTATTATGCAAGGGTTGAAAAAATTGAGCAAGGTAAGGTTCGCGCTTTGACTACTTTAGTATGTGGTCTTATCTTTATCGGTTTTTTTATCTCGACTTTAAATAGTACCGATATTAGTCGTTTAGGAAAGCAATGGAATCGTGAGTTTGTCGTCATGCGTTTTGGTTTATATACCTACCAGGTGAACGATGTCATTGCTAGTTTAAAGCCACAAATTAGCCCATTATTCGGTTATGATAATGCGGTGAAAGAATTCCGTGATTATTACGAAAATCGTGATTATACACACGAGGCAAATGAATATACCGACTATTTGAAAGGCAAAAACATCATTGTGATTCATGCCGAAAGTTTTCAACAGTTTTTAATCGGGAAAACATTTAATGGTATTGAAGTCACACCTAATATGAATCGCTTAACCAGTGAAGGACTTTATTTCTCTAACTTTTATGCCCAAGAAAGTGTAGGTACTAGTAGTGATAGTGAGTTTACGTTCAATACTTCACTTATGCCAGCCAGTAGTGGAACAGTATTCATCAGTTATTGGGATCGTGAATTTGTAACCATACCAAAACTATTAAAGGAACAAGGATATTATACGTTTAGTATGCATGCCAATAATGGTACTTACTGGAATCGTAATGTCGTACATGAACAATTTGGATATGATAATTTCTATTATTATAAGAAAGATTTTATTATCGATGAAGTAATTGGTCTTGGATTATCAGATAAATCGTTCTTCCATCAAGCAGTTCCAAAAATTCAAGAGATCAGCGAAAACTATGATAAATTCTATGGTGTACTGATCATGCTTACGAATCATACTCCATTCTCTGATATTAACGATCGTAATTTAGTCGATTTTGATGTCGATTATAAATATGAAAAAGTAAATGAAGAAACAGGAGAAACGGAAATTGTAAGCGCACCATACTTGGAAGGAACAAAGCTTGGTAATTACATTAAATCCGTTCATTATGCCGATGAAGCGATCGGACAATTAATCGATGAATTAGATGCTGCAGGCTTACTTGAAAATACTGCCATTGTCATCTATGGAGATCATGATGCCAAAGTGAAAAAATCAGAGTATGTTCGTTATTATAATTATGATCCATATACGGATAGTATTTTAGATGAAGACGATCCGAATTATATTGATGTCGATTATTATAGTTATGAACTCAATCGTAAAGTTCCTTTCTTGATTTGGACCAAAGATATGGAACACCAAGAGATTACAAAAGTAATGGGAATGTATGATGTATTACCAACATTAGGTAATATGATGGGATTCTCTAGTCCATATGCCTTAGGACATGATATCTTCAGTATTGATGAAAATGTCGTTGTATTCCCAAGTGGTAACTGGGTTACTGATAAGATGTATTATAATGCTCAAAAAGGAGAATGGAAACTTTTAGATCCAAACGATACGGTCAGTATGGAATATATTGATAAGTATACACAATATGCAGAAGATGCCGTTTCGGTTTCTGATAAAATTATTGTCTACGATTTAATTAAAAAGACAAATGAAACAGAGGAATTATTAAAAGAATATAACAATGAGGGATAAAATGAAGAGAGAGAAGAAAACGAAATTAAATTATAAACGTATTGCGATTGTAATCGTAGTCCTTCTACTTTTAACACTTGCCATCTTCTTTGGAATTAAAATGCTTGGTAGTAGTAAAAAAGTAGAACCAGAACCAGTCAAAGTAGTAGATAGTCTGGAAAGTTATGGCTATACGTTAGATGAAAATGAAACATCATATTATAAGAGTTTATTTCAAGAATTAAAGACAGTTTTAAATGAAGAAGAAGTTGATGAAGAAGCATATGCCAAATTAATTGTTCAACTTTTCTGTGCGGATTTCTTTAATCTTGATAACAAATTATCAAACAATGATATTGGCGGTACACAATTTGTCTATGAATCTTATCGTAATGATTTTGAAAAATATGCGCGAGAAGGAATCTATCACCATGTAGAAAGTAATCTATATGGTGAACGCGATCAAGAACTTCCAGAAGTTACGAATGTAGAAATTATCAATATTGAGTCAAAGCCTCATGATTATTTGGAAGAAACAGATGAAAATGCATATGCGATCGATGTAGAGATTACCTATAAAGAGGATCTTGGATATCAAGAGACAGCAACCTTTTATTTAGTTCATACGAATGATAAATTAGAAATTGTCGAATTAGAACATTAAAAAAGAAAGACGATTCCTCAGGAATCGTTTTTCTTTTTTGGAAATAATGTTGAAAAAGTTCTTAAAATAGATTAAAATAAAAATAGGTGAGGATATGAAAAGAAAAGGATTTACATTAATCGAATTGTTAGGAGTGATTACGCTACTTGGAATATTAGCGTTTATTGCTGTCCCTGCCGTTACTCGAAGTATCAATAATTCACGTGAAAATGCCTATAATGTTCAGGTAGGCAATCTTATTTCAAGTGCGAAAAATTGGGTAGCAGACCATCCAGAGGCGATTCCTGAGGCAGATGGAGAATCGACGAGAGTTACATTAGGAACTTTAAAAGATGGAAATTATGTGGAAGATGATTTAGAAAATCCTAAGACAAAAAAAATGATGTCGAATGACACCTATATTACCATTACGAATATAAATGGTGCTTACGAATATACAGTTACTGTAATTGATGAATAACAAAAAGATAGTATATAGAAATTAATAAGGTTTATCTTATTAATTTTTTGTATAGTTTATTAATTGGAAATGTTTTTTTGTTGACAATGTGAATGATAAGATGTTTAATAATTCGTGTATGAAAAGTATGAAAAAAAGAGGAGAGACAAAATGGAAAAGAATATTAGAATGTATAGACAAAGGGGTGATACTTGTGCAATTGCCTGTATGATGATGGTTTTGGAATATTATGGAATTATTGAAAAAGCTACTTGGTATGATGAACGAAGATTTTACAAAATATATGGTTCCAAATATATTCCTGGTACGCCTTTTTCGGCAGTGGCTTATCATTTTGCCAAAAACGGATTATTACCATCTGTATATCATGAAGATAAAAATCTTTTTTGTAATGACGAACATATTTTAGATGAAGAGGAATTTAAGCTGGCTCTGGAAGAATATAAAGAGTTTCTTGAACGGGCTGTAGCTAATGGAGCAAAGGTAGTTAGTGGAATTGAAATTAATACATCTTTAATAAAAGCGAAATTACGGGAAGAAAATATGATTATTCTTGCAGGTAGAATTCCTGGTGTATATCATGCGATATTAATTGTAGATTATAACAACGACAAATTTGTAGTATACGATCCATTATATAAGAACGAACAATTTAGAACGGAACAGGAATTGAGCGTATTTATGAATACCAACATTGGAAAATGGCTTATTTGTGTTCATGATTAATGCTTTTTATCCATGTGGGAATCGATTATGATTCCTTTTTTGCAAAAGAAAAGACTCACGATTGTGAGTCTCCATCACTTGGTAAAATATCTTCTAATCCTTCATCATCGGTAATTTTTTCACCCATATAAGTAATGACAAATTCTTTTCCTGTTCCAATATAATCATAAAGATAAGCATTGGTCGTTGATTGAGCCGTTACTTTTAATGCTTTACTTTCATCGTATCCACTATCAGTTGGTTTGATTTCTTTATATGTTACCAGAATGCTATATCCTTGATTACGGAACCAAGATCGAACAAAACTGATATCTTCACCAATAAAAGTAGGCATTGCACATTTACTATTGGTAGCATTTTCTTTTAAACTACAATCCAATTTGGTATTTGAATCATTATTATCATCTGGATCTTCTTCCTCGATCGGATCACTTGTATAAGCTTCATTGATAACGGTAATAGTTAAGCTTTTGACGTAAGCAAGATCGGTTGCATATGGAACGCTCTGATCGATTACTTGACCAACTCTTTGACTTGGTGAAGTAGCTTTTACATAATTCGATGTAATGGTAATACCATTAGCAGCACCATAGCTTTTTGCTTCACTTTCTGTATATCCGGTAAGATCTCTTAGTAGGGTAACACCAGTACTACTGTAAGAACCTCTTCCAATAACCGTTTCTTCATAAGGAGTATCGACAGAAAAGGAAAATTCTTTAATTGGTTCTTCCTCTTGTAATCCTAGATTAATTTTCATCGCTGTACTAATATCTTCAATACTTCCTGTATAAGGTAAAAAGTTATAAAGTCTCATTTTTGTACCTTGCCCATTTAATGGGTTATAATCGTAAATGTTAGCATCTGTACCACTTAAGTAAAGTCTTTGCATACCAATTAATTCTTCGACTGGAGTGTCTTGACTTTTCAATAAGACCGTTTTGGCAATATCATAAAGAGATAGAATTTCTGTTCGAGACATATTAGTCTCCATATTTTCACTTAAGGCATCCAATAACTCATAGACAGTATCTAAACTACGGATATCTTTGATTTTATTGAGTAATGCTTTGACAACTAATTGTTGATTTTGACCACGAATAAAATCGTTACTTGTATAATTTGTCCATTTACTACTGCACATACTAGGATTTGGGTGACGATTGCGAGCTAGAGCTAAGGCTTGTTCCCCATTTAAAGTTTGTAATCCTTTTTCTACATAGATGGTATTTTCGCCCCATTCACGATTGCTGTTTTGTTCACAAAAACTAAATGGAACATCTACTTCGATACCACCAAGGGTATCGACTAGTTTTACGACACCTTTAAAATTGATTTTTACGTAATAATCGATCGTAATACCAGTAAAATCTTGAATGGTATTGATCATACAATCTTCTCCATACCAAGCGGCATGTGTAATTTTATTTTTTCGTTTGCCACTAAAACAACTGATTGGAACATAAGTATCACGTGGAATACTTAAAATAGTTGAATTTAATGTAGTAGGGTTGAATGTGATCAACATAAGGGAATCTCCATTGAAAGAAGCTCCTTTGATACTTTCTAATTCCGAGTCAACACCCATTAATAGAATGGTGAAAGGCTCATCCAACTTTTTATTTTTACTTACGTTAGTAGTGTTTTTTACTTCTTGGCTTTGCGTATAAATAATTTTCGTTTTTTCTTCTAAATCACTGAACCCTTCGATATTGCTGAATTTGATAGCATAATTGGTTGGAAGGAAAACATATTCGATTTCTTCTTCATATAGGTCTTGAAGTAAAGCAACAAAACTATCATATTCCACTAAATTATTTTCCAAATTGTTGTCGCTGGCAATTTCAAGAGGAATCGTATATCCCTCGACACTATTTTCATCATTTAAAAAGCCGATTTCAGCATCGCCGATATCTTCGATACTTTCTGCACTGTTTTCTTTCAATGTAACGATACTAGATGAATAAGTTGTGGAATTACTGGAAATATTTCCAATTTTTCCAACGACACGATCAATATTACTTGATACAAAATAAAGACCTGCTGAGTATAATATCGCGATCAGGATAAAAAGGATATATCCAACTTTTTTGTTGCGAACCAAAACGCGAATAGAAAAAAAGAAAAAGATAATCCAAATAATAACAATCACAATCGATCCACATAAACGTAGAAAGTTTTCGATACCTGATAGTAGCGATAATGAATATAATAAATAAACACTCGCTAGAGAGGTTACGATTAAAGCAATTAAAACGATTCCGAACCATACTTTATTTTTTGTTATTTTTTTCCATAGATCTTTCATAAAAAGCCTCCTCTATGCACAATTAACATTATAACCGAAAATGAATGTTTTTACTAGTCCGTTTGCACAATAATTCTATATTTGACATATTTTAAACGTTTGTGATAGCTGTCACTTTTTTCGGAAAAACGAATAAAATATATTGTAAACCTTTTTATTATTTGATATAATCTAAATACATGAGATGGGTCTATAGCCAAGTGGTAAGGCATGGGACTGCA
>CALVRE010000031.1 GCA_944358455.1 uncultured Bacilli bacterium
CTTTACGTGAATGATGATAAAACGATTTATTATGAATATCCAACACAACTTCAAACAGTGGGAAGTATTGCACAAACTTTGTTAGATAGTCATGAAACTTATACGTATATGGGTGGAACTTATTTAAAAGGTGCCCAAGATAACAATTACATTTGGCTATCAGGAAACTTATATCGTATTATGGGACGTGACGAAAATGAAAATGTGCGATTAATTAGCGAAGGAAATATTACCGTAATTCCATATGATGATACATCAAATGTCTTTGAAACGAGTCATGTATATGAATGGTTAAATAGTTATTTTTATAGCCATTTAGATAGTAATTTACAGAGTAAATTGGAAATGACTTCTTACTGTAAAGACGTTACTGATGATTCCAGTTCTGCAAAAACAACATGTTCATCAAGTGGAAGTACAAGGGTATCGTTAATGTCATTAGATGAATTTAATTTGGCGGGTAGTGCTTCTTATTTTAAGGATTCGCAGAGAGATGGATGGTGGTCTTTAACACCTAATACAGATAGTTCTAATACTCGAAATTTATCTTATAATGGGAATGTATATAGTGTTGCAGTAACAAATATATATGGTGTTCGACCTATTATTACTGTTTCTTCCAATTTAGTTATTCTTGTTGGAAACGGTAGTCAGGGTAGCCCATATCAAACAAGTGAAAAAATAGGAAATGGTAATTTAAACGATGTATCAACAAGTGGAGAATATGTAAGATTAGATGGAAATCTCTATCGAGTAATAGAAAAAACAACAGAAGGTACCAAGATCGTGTTGGATGGATATTTATATGCAGATGGAATTACATATAGTGATATGTTGACACGAATGCAGAATGGAACTACTTTAAATGAGTTAGTAACAAGTGCTAATCAATCAAAAGTGGCAACCGTAACATGGAATCATGGTCAATCATTTGATTATGGGAATCATTATAATATATCGTTGGATAATAGTGGAACAGATACATTTGCAGCTAAAGTTGGAACAGTGCGAATCGGAGAGATGTATGCAGCGCCTAGTGATTCTGTGTTAGGCTCTAATCGTATGACTTATAGTTGGTCCTTAACTAAGAGGGATGTCTCTTATTCTTGGCGTATCTATGCAAATGGTACTGCATATGTCGATACTATGGCCAATACTAATGGAGTTCGTCCAGTATTAGTAATTGCTCCAGCTGTGACAGTAACAAATGGAAATGGAACTCTTAGTGCTCCATATGAAATATAATGAAAGTACTATACGTCAAGTATAGTATTTTTTTGTCTCTTTTCTTGTCAATGGATATGATTTGTTATAAAATAAAAGAAGATAGGAGGATATATGAAAAAGACGATTCGAGATTATGATTTGTCTGGTAAAAAAGTCATGATTCGCTGTGATTTTAATGTTCCTATGCAGAATGGTAAAATTACAGATGATAATCGCATTGTGGCGAGTTTACCAACGATCGAGTATGCAATTCAAAATGGAGCAAAAATCATTTTGATGAGTCATTTGGGTCGTATTAAGACAGAAGAAGATAAGAGTAAAAATAGCTTAAAAGAAGTAAGTATACGATTAAGTGAATTACTCAAAAAGGACGTAATTTTTATTCCATTTACACGAGGAAAAGAATTGGAAACGGCTATTTCAAATTTAAAAGATGGCGATGTATTATTGATGGAAAATACACGTTTTGAGGATTTGGACGGCAAGAAAGAAAGTGGCAATGATTCAGAATTAGGTCGTTATTGGGCAAGTTTAGGAGATATCTATATCAATGATGCTTTTGGAACTGCTCATCGTGCTCATGCTTCTAACGTTGGAATCGCAAGTATTTTGCCAAATGGGGTTGGCTTTTTAATAGAAAAAGAGTTAAACGTTATGAAGAAAGCAATCGATGATCCGGAACGTCCCTTAACCGTTATTTTAGGTGGGGCTAAAGTAGTAGATAAGATACCGGTTATTGAAAATCTTGTCAAAATAGCAGATCATATTTTAATTGGTGGTGGAATGGCATTCACATTCTTAAAAGCAGAGGGATACGAAATTGGAAAGTCTCTTTTGGATAGTGAAAATATTGAATTTTGCAAGCGCATTTTAGGAGAAAATAAAGATAAAATTATTTTGCCAGTCGATGTTGCTTGTGGAACGGAAATGGATAATGATGTCGAGTGTCGTTATACTTCTATCGATGATATTCATCCGAATGAGATGGGATTGGATATCGGAGAAGAGACCGTTCAATTATTTTGGAAGTATATCAAGGATTCTAAAACGATTATTTGGAATGGACCAGTTGGATTATTCGAATTGGATAAATTTGCAAAGGGAACTCGTACCTTATGCAAAGAGTTAAAAGAATCCGGAGCAATTACGATTATTGGTGGAGGCGATACAGCAAGTGCTGTAATCAACATGGGATATGGAGAATATATGACGCATATTTCGACTGGTGGAGGAGCCTCTTTAGAATTATTAGAAGGAAAAGAATTACCAGGTATTGCCTGTATAAACGAAAAGTAGTGTAAGACTACTTTTTTCTTGTTTTTTCTTTCCGTTTATTATACAATGAAGAAGGTTATAAAACGAAACATAGTAAGAGAGTAAATGACAAAGTTGTAATATTTTGAAACATTCCTTGCATAAATCTACAAACTATTATAAAATGATAATAGTGAAAATAGAAAACGAGAGGCTTTATGAAAAAGAAATCTGATATAAAAGGTAAAATTAATATCGTTATTTTAATAGCAATTACTCTTCTTGTGTTGTATTTTGCATTAAAAGATAATTTTGAAGCGACGATCAATCAAATATTGACTTTGAATATTTGGTGGTTTTTAGTTAGTATTTTACTTTTTTTAGGTTCTATTTTTTTAAGAAGTATCGCTTTATTTAAGTTGACTTGTCATTTTAAACCAGATTATACATTTCGTCAATCGATGAAATTATCACTTACAACTCAGTTTTTTAATGGAATTACACCATTCGCTACTGGAGGACAACCGTTTCAAGTATATCAATTAAAGAAAGATGGCGTGACTCTGGCAGATGGAACAAACATTATTGTTCAAAATTTTATCGTTTATCAGATTGCTTTAGTATTGTTAGGATTAGTAGCAGTTGTATCGAATTATTTTTTTCATTTTTTTAAAGAAGTTAGCATCTTACAACGATTGGTGACATTAGGTTTTTTGGCCAATACTTTAGTCGTAATTGCGTTACTTGTTTTGGCCTTTGCCAAGAAGACAAATAAGCGAATACTCCGCTTTATCATTCGTATTTTAAAAGAAATGCGTATTATTAAAAATGCAGAAAAAACTTATAAACGTTGGGATGAATCACTCGATCGCTTCCATAAAGGAGCTCGTTTACTGATCGATAATAAAAGGCTTACGTTGGAAACGATTTTTCTCAATATAATGGGATTATGTGCACTTTATATTATTCCTCTTACAGTTGCGTATAGTATGGGATATTATCATAGTTTTGATGGTCTTTTAGCAATCATTTCAAGTGCATATGTTATGTTGATTGGAGCATTTGTACCAATTCCAGGTGGTACTGGTGGACTAGAGTATAGTTTTATTCAATTCTATGGTAATTTTGTTACCGGAAGTGCTCTTAGTGCCATGATGTTAATATGGCGTTTTATCACTTATTATTTTGGAATGATTGTTGGTGCGATTGCTCTTTATGTAAAGGGAAAGAAGGATTAATATGCGAATTGGAATTTTTACCGATACCTATCCTCCTTATATCAATGGAGTATCGACTAGTATCGTGATGTTACAGCATGCCTTAGAAAAAAAAGGGCATCAAGTGTTTGTGGTTACCGTGAATAGTGAACAGTACAAATTTGAAGAAAAAGATAATGTTATTCGTATTCCTGGTATTCCAATTGGCATTTATGATTATCGTCTAACAGGTATCTATCCTTTAAAAGCAATCAATAAAATTAAAAATTGGAATTTGGATATCATTCATTCTCATACGGAATTTGGGGTAGGAACGTTTGCCCGTATTATTGCCAAACAATTAGATATTCCTCTCGTTCATACTTATCACACGATGTATGAAGATTATGTTCATTATATTACTCATGGTTATTTTAATCGTTCTAGTAAAAAAATCGTCGAATATCTAACGAAATTTTACTGTGATAAGACTGCGACAGAGTTGATTGTTCCAACGAAGAAAACTTACGATTTATTTAAGGAAAAGTATCATGTTGATCGAAATATTCATATTGTCCCAACGGGGATTGAAATCGAACGATTTTATCAAGAACAATTTAAAAAGCGCGATATCGACGATTTAAGACATAAATACGGAATTTCCAAGGATGATTTTGTTATTCTATTCGTAGGACGTTTAGGAGACGAAAAAAATGTTGATTTATTAATCGATGGTCATATTGGACTTTCTCGTAAATATCCTCATTGCAAGTTAGTGATCGTGGGAGATGGACCAGATGCGGATTCTTTTAAGAAAAAAGTAAAACATTTTAAAATGGAAAACAATGTTATTTTTACGGGAAAAGTACCTTGGGATAAAGTTCCTCTTTATTATCAATTAGCGACTGTTTTTGCGACTGCATCCTTAACAGAAACACAAGGACTTACCGTCATTGAAGCAATGGCTGCTTCTAAGCCAGTAGTCTGTGCGGATGATGAAGCGTTTAATAGTGTTGTTATCGAAGAGTTAAATGGGAAACTATTTACCAATCGCCGTATGTATAAAAAGAAGATGATCGATTTAATCGAGCACCCTGAAAAAGTAGAAGCGATGAGTAGGCAAGCACGTATTAGTGCGGAGCCTCATTCTGCTAAATACTTTGCTGAAAAAGTATTAGATGTCTACCATACAGCTTTAGGAGAACGTGGTGAAAAAGGAAAAACCTTTTTCGAAAAAATGAAACATGTAGTAAAGAGGGGATTCTATGGAAAATAAAAAAATTGTCGTTGGTAACATGAAAATGAATTTGACCGCTGAAGAAATTAGTGATTACCTAAAAGAAATCAATGGTCAAGTGGGGAGTAATCGTGTTGTCATTTGTCCTACTAGTATCTATATCCCTTATTTTTTAAAACAGGACTATTTAGTGGGCTTACAGAATACCTTCTTGCACGAGAGTGGAGCTTATACGGGGGAGATTTCTCCTAAACAAGCTGCCAGTATGGGGATTGCTGTTACGATTATTGGACATAGCGAAAGAAGAATGTATTTCGATGAAAAAGATAAGTTGATCAATGAAAAAGTAAAAGAAGCGATCAAACAAAATTTAAGGGTGATTCTCTGCATTGGAGAAACCGCTGAAGAACGCAATATGATGCGTACGGAAAAAGTGTTACGTAAACAAATTTTGGGTGGTTTGCGTGGCCTCGAGAAAGATATGTTCGATAATGTTATTCTTGCTTATGAACCAATCTGGGCAATCGGAACAGGTGAAGTTCCAACCAATGAAGAAATAACCAAGACGATTGGTTATATTAAATCATTAGTGTTAGAAATTTATGATTATGAATCGATACCAGTATTATATGGTGGTAGTGTTACCGATAAAAACATTAAGGAATTAAATAAGATTCCCAATGTATCAGGGTTTTTAGTTGGTGGTGCTTCCACAAAGCCAAAGAAGTTTTTGAAGATTATAGAAGTTGCTGTAAAATAGTAACTTTTTTTTATTTTATAAGAGGAGAGAATAAAAATGGGAAAAATTAGAGTAGCGGTTGTAGATAATGAAAGTAGTTTTGTAAGTATGTTAAAGGAGTATTTTCAAACTAGTAAATATGTAGAAATCTGTTATGAAGCAAGCGATGGTTTAGAAGGATTTAAGATGATTCAAAAAAATCAAGATGATATTGACTTAATTTTACTTGATTTAATTATGCCTCATTGTGATGGAATTACCTTGTTAGAAAAACTAAGAGAAGAAAAAATTACGAAAAAAACAATTGTACTGACTGGTTATCAATCGAGTGATATGGTTACAGAGGTATTGGAATTTGGCGTTAATTATTTTATGTTAAAACCATTTTCTCTATCTGATTTAGAAAGAAGAATTTTAAAAATTTTTGAAGTAAAAGAACATAAAGTATTAGATTTGCAAAGTCAGACGTTACAGATGCGTATTACGGATATGCTTCATAATCTTGGAATGCCTTCTAATGTCAAAGGATATCACTATATTCGTGAGGCGATTCTTTTAATTGTGGAAAAACCTGATTTGCTAGGAAGTGTTACGAAAGAGTTATACCCAGAAATTGCAGAACGCTTTTACTCGACTGCTTCACGTGTCGAACGTTCGATGCGTCATGCGATCGAAATTAGTTTTACGAGGGGAAATTTAGAAGTGATAGAAGATATTTTTCGCTTCAGCATGGATAGTGAAAAAGCCAAACCGACAAACTCAGAATTTATCAGTATGATCGCGGAACGAATTCAATCGGATTTGGAACAAGAGTCATTCCAATTCTAAATGGAAGAAAATCGACAATCATAGACAAAACTAGCTAATTTTCACTCTGGCAAGTAACCGTCAAGTGTAGTATAATAGACCTATAATCAAGCAGTACTAAGAAGGAGAGAAAAGATGAAAAATATAAGAGTACTTATGATCGACGACAATGTTAACTTGGTTAACATGGTAAAGGAGTATTTTAGTAATCACAGTAGTATTAGTATTGATTTGTGTGCGTATAATGGAGAAGAAGGAATTGAGTTAATCGAAAAAGAAAAAGACCATTACGATGTGATCGTCCTCGATCTCATTATGCCAAAGAAAGATGGCATTTATGTATTAGAAGAAATGAAAAAACGTCACATCGAGAAAAAAGTCATTGTTGCGACGAGTTACAATGCATCTGAAGTAATCCGTCAAGTATCGGAATTTGGAGTTAGTTACTTCATTTTGAAACCATTTGAACTTACGGATTTAGAAAAGAGAATACTAGAACTTAGCAAAAAGAAAGATTTAAATAGTAAAAATTTAGATTTATATCATAACAACTTACAGATTTCGATTACCAAAATTTTACATGAGCTAGGAATTCCTTCTCATATTAAAGGTTATCAATATATCAGAGAAGCAATTAGTGTCATCTATGAAAGACCAGAAATGATTGGTGGAATTACCAAGGAACTTTATCCGGAATTAGCAGGTACTTTTGATACCACGGTTTCGAGAGTCGAACGTGCGATTCGTCATGCGATCGAAGTCAGTTGGAATCGTGGTAATTGGGATCTGATGGAAGAGATTTTTGGACATAGTGTCGATATCGATAAAGCGAAACCAACTAATAGTGAGTTTATTGTAACAATTGCTGATAAACTTCGCTTAGAAACACATAAAGTGGGTAGTTAACACTTTTTTATTTTGCATTTTAATAAAAACAAGGTATAATAGGTGCCATATGGAGGAGAGTTTATGACTGTCAATTTAGAAAGTGTTCGTCATCGTCAGAGTTGTATTGTCATCAATCGTCAGATTTTAGAACGAAAAGATGGAAATCTTTTAAGATTGCTCCAAAATCGTCTAGCTTTCGTAACTGGTAAGGAGCCTCTCACGCTCATTACCGAAAATAAAGAAGAGGCACAGTTAAAAACAGAACTATTAGCGCAACAAAAAGAACCTTATAATTTGTTTGTGGTTGGTGGAGATGGTACTTTACATTCAGCCATAAATGGGGTGATGAAAGTACCGAATCATCGATCGACATTACTTCATGTGATCGATTTAGGAACTGGTAATGATTATAAACGAACGATCGATCATTATGATAATATTTTTAAAACGGATTTGATCAAGATCGTCAGTGATCATCAAACCATTCATGGTATCAATAGTTGGTGTATTGGGTTAGATGCTGATATTGCAAACGATTTAAATCGTTTTCGAGGGAAAAATAAAGATCCCTATTTAAAAAGTATGATGTATCATTTTTGTCATTATCGACCTTATTCCATATCTTATAATGTCAATGGTGACTGGGAAGATCATAAGATTACAATGTTGGCTATTTTAAATGGAATGTATTATGGCAACGGTCGAAAGATTGCTCCCCATGCCTATTTGACGGATGGTACTTTAAATTTTTATACGGTCGATGATTTAAATAAGTTAAAAATTGCACGTTTATTTTGTCTATTAGAATTAGGAAAACACGAAGGAAATCCTCATGTTCATGCTCGTAAAATTTCGGAAATAGTGGTAGAAAGTCCAAATGGCTTACTGAATGCCAATATCGATGGAGAATCCTATTCTTTTAAAAATTGTCATATCAGTGTAGAACATAACAATGGAATTTATGTTTGTCCTGGGGATCCTTTTGCCATAAAAGAAGATATCAAAAAATACATATTACATAAATAAAAAATGAGATGAGAAGGAGAATTTATGGAGAAACGTGATTATCAAAATTTAATAAATGGTCATTTAACAGAAGAAAATGGGACATTCATCTTTACTTTTACAAAAGAAGAAGAAAAAGAAAAAAAGAAGAAAGTAAAAAAAGAGAAAAACAAAAATAAGTCATCAAAATAGATATATTTTTGCATTGGATCGAATATCATGTACTGAGGTGATGATATGGATTTTTTATCACGCGGATCACGATTTGATGAACCATTTGATCTATTTGGTAGTTCTGATCCTATTCACTCCGATTATTATGAGACGAATGATGAATACATATTAGAAATCGATTTACCAGGTTATCAAAAGGAAAATATGAACATTCATTATCATAATGGATATTTGAGTGTGATGGCAAATAAAGAGGAGACAAGACAAAACGTCCATTTTTTGAGAAAGGAACGTTATGTTGGAAATTATGAAAGAACTTTTTATGTGGGATCGATCGATGACAGAAAGATGAAAGCATCTTATCAAAATGGGATTCTGATCATTCATATGCCAAAAGTGAAGATCGAATCAAAAGAAAAAAGTGTTCGCATCGATTAGTTGTTATGACGTATGAAATAAAGAGCGATTACATTTGTAATGGCTTTTTTTTCTTTGCTTGTCATGATCTTTTATTTCTAGTATAATGAAAGAGGTGGTTTTATGTGGAAAATCGGAAATGTCGAAATTGCAAACCAAGTTGTTTTAGCACCCATGGCTGGCATATGTAATAGCGCTTACAGAAGAATTATCAAAGAGATGGGCTGTGGCCTTATTACTTGTGAGATGGTCAGTGATAAAGCAATTTATTATGGTAGTAAAAAAACGATTGATATGTTAGCCATGACGGAGATGGAACGTCCTATTTCTCAACAAATTTTTGGAAGTGACACGGAATCGTTCGTCGTTGCTGCTAAGTATATTTATGAACATATGAAACCAGATATTATCGATATTAATATGGGTGTCCAGTGCCCAAAGTAGTAGTGAAAAGTCAGGCTGGAAGTGCTTTACTTAAAAATCCTGAAAAAGTAAAAGAAATCGTCGAAGCAGTGGTAAAAAGTGTACCCATTCCTGTCACGGTTAAGATTCGTAGTGGTTGGGATCAAGACAGTATCAATGCTGTTTCGATTGCAAAGATTTGTGAAGAAGCAGGAGCGTCTGCCATTACGGTTCATGGGAGAACAAGAAGTCAAGGATATAGTGGTAAAGCAGATTGGAATATCATCAAACAAGTGAAAGAAGCTGTTTCAATTCCTGTCATCGGGAATGGAGATATTCTAAGTTGTTACGATGCCAAGCGAATGTTAGAAACGACGGGTTGTGATGCCGTTATGATTGGAAGAGGTGTACTAGGAAATCCTTGGTTGATAAAAGAATGTGTTGATTATTTAGAACATGGAATCGAGCCAAAAAAAATAACCAAAGAAGAAAAGATCGCGATGATCAAGCATCATATGGATTATCTATTAGAATTAAAACCAGAAAAAGTGGCCATCTTAGAACTTCGTAGTCATGCTGCTTGGTATTTAAAAGGAATTCCTCATACGACGGAATTGAAACAAAAATTGTTTCAAGCAAAAACGAAGATGGATGTCTTAACATTATTGGAAGAATGGGAAGGGGAAAACAATGAAAGCAAGTTTTAAAAGACGTTTAGGAGCTTATTTAATCGATATTATCTTACTTGGGATGGTTTTAATGATCGTTTATACCATTTTGCCAGAAGGACAAAACATTCACGCTCTTAATCAAGAAATGAATGAAATTACCGAGTTAGCGCTCAATCAAGAAATTTCCTTTGGAACTTATTTGTATCGTTATGCGAATGTCATTCATGATTTAGATACGGAACGTGCTCTTTATAGTGTTATCAACGCTTTTTTGATTATTGGTTATTTTATTGCAATTCCCTATTTTCAAGATGGACAGACTTTAGGGAAAAAAGTATTCAATATCAAAGTAAAACGTAATGATGGTGAACTCATTGCCTTGAATGATTTACTCCTGCGCTCTTTGATCATTCATGGATTAGGATATATGATGGTATCACTCGCATGTATATACATTTTACCAGCTATGCCATACTTTATCGTTACGACTATTTTTGGTTTTATCCAAATTTTTCTGGTTATTTTGTGTCTACTTATGGTATTATATAGAAAAGACAAGCGAGGTCTTCACGATATGATTGCGAAGACGAGCGTTGTAGTAGTGAAATAGGAGAGGTGAAAACGTGAGAGAATTTACAGAACAAGAATTGGTACGTCGTGAAAAAGCTCGTGAATTAAGAAGCCTTGGAATCGATCCGTTTGGACATCGTGTCGACGTAACAACGAATTCGAAAGATTTAAATGAAAGATATGGAGCTTATTCCAAAGAAGAACTCCATGAAATGGAGACAGAAGAAGAATTACTTGCAGGTCGTATTATGACCAAACGTGGTAAAGGAAAAGTTGGATTTATGCATATTCAAGACAAATATGGACAAATTCAAATTTATGTTCGTAAAGATGAAGTAGGAGAAGAAAATTACGAACTCTTTAAAAAAGCTGATTTGGGAGATATCGTTGCGATTAAAGGTCATATTATGCGTACGGATATGGGAGAACTTACCATTAAAGCCACTCATTATGAACATTTAGTAAAAGCCCTACGACCTCTTCCCGAAAAATATCATGGACTTTCCGATGTCGAAGAAAGATTTAGAAGAAGATATGTGGATTTAATCATGAACGAAGATGCAAGGAAAGTAGCGTTTGCTCGTCCAAAAATCATTCGTTCGATTCAACATTACTTGGATAACTTAGGATATGTCGAAGTAGAGACACCTGTATTAGGAACCATTTTAGGTGGGGCAGCTGCTCGTCCATTTGTGACTCATCATAATACGCTTGATATCGATATGTATCTTCGTATTGCGACCGAACTTCCTTTGAAGCGATTACTCGTTGGAGGAATGGATGCCGTCTATGAAATTGGACGACTTTTCCGTAATGAAGGAATGGATCGTAATCACAATCCAGAGTTTACGACGATCGAAGTATATAAAGCTTATAGTGATCTAGAAGGAATGATGGATTTAACGGAAGGTATTATCAGTAATGCGGCTATGACGTTAAATGGAACTTATGAAATCGATTGGAAGGGACATCATTTTAGTCTCGCCAAAGGATATAAACGAGCTCACATGGTTGACTTAATCAAAGAACAAACTGGTATCGATTTCTTCCAAGATATGAGCTTAGAAGAAGCGAAAGCGCTTGCACTGGAACATGGTATTGAAGTAGAAGAACACTTTGGTTATGGTCACATTGTTAACGCTTTCTTCGAAAAATACGTAGAAGAGACGATTGTGGAACCAACATTTGTATTTGGACATCCTGTAGAAATTAGTCCACTCGCAAAGAAAAATGCCAAAGATCCTCGTTTTACAGAACGTTTCGAACTCTTTATCTGTGGAAATGAATATGCGAATGCATTTACCGAATTAAACGATCCAATCGATCAATATGAACGCTTCGAAAATCAATTAAAGGAAAAGGAACTTGGAAATGAAGAAGCAAATGAGATGGATATGGATTTCGTCGAAGCATTAGAATATGGTATGCCACCAGCAGGTGGAATGGGAATGGGAATTGACCGTTTAGTCATGATGTTAACGGGTAGTGAGACCATCCGTGAAGTTATTTTATTTCCAACCATGAAGAAAAAAGATTAATGAAAGTATATGTTGTAAGACATGGCGAAACGAATGAAAATATTGGTAACATTATGCAAGGCAATATGGATACCGTTTTAAACGATAAAGGAAAAAAGCAAGCACGTTTGGCCAGAGAACAAATAAAAGATAAAGGGATTGATATTATTATTGCATCTCCGAAGGCGAGAACAAAAGAAACAGCTGAGATCATCAGCGATGGGAAAATCCCCATCATCTACGATGAACGCTTGAAAAGTCGTAACCACGGAGAATTCGAAGGAATGAGTCGTCTTGATATGGATTTAAAAACATATTGGAATATCAATATCAATAAACAATATGAAAAAGCAGAATCGGTAGGGGCACTCTATCATAGGGTGAGCTCTCTACTTGAGATGGTGAAGCGCTTTTATCCAAACAAGACGGTTTTACTTGTCACTCATAGTGGCGTTTGTCGCATTCTTTATTACTATTTTAATGGAATTCCTAGCGATGGAGATCTTACCGCTTATGAAGCACATAACGGATTAGTAGAAGAATACGAGTTATAGAAAGAGGGAAAATATGAAAGTATTATCAGTAAACTGTGGTAGTTCATCTTTGAAGTTTCAAATGTATGAAATGCCAGAAGAAAAAGTATTGATTTCAGGAGTATTCGAAAGAATTGGAATCGATGGAAGTTTTTATACGATCAAATTAAATGGTGAAAAAACCAAAAAGGAAGTTGCACTCCCTAATCATGATGTTGCAGTAAATTACTTAACAGAAGAGTTACTATCGAATCATGTAATTGAATCATTAGATGAAATCAAAGGAATTGGACATCGTATCGTAGCCGGTGGTGATAAATTCGATAAAACGGTTGTCATCGATGACAAAGTGTTAGCGGATATCGATTATTTGAGTCTACTCGCACCACTTCATAACCCTGCTGCTGTAGTAGGTATTAAAGCATTCCGAAAGGCAGTACCAAATGCGGTTGCAACAGCGGTTTTTGATACGGCCTTTCATCAAACGATGCCAAAAGAAAACTATCTTTATCCAGTACCAGAAGAATGGTATACGAAATATTCTGTTCGTCGCTATGGAGCGCATGGCACAAGTCATAAATATGTGTCAGCACGTATGAATGAAATTTTGGGAAGAACGGATACGAAACTTATTACTTGTCATATTGGAAATGGTGGAAGTATCAGTGCTGTTTTAAACGGAAAATGTTTAAATACTTCGATGGGATTCACACCAAATGCTGGTATTATTATGGGTAGTCGCTGTGGGGATATGGATGCTACTATCGTAACCTACATGATGGAACAAACTGGTATGTCACCAAAAGAAATGGACAATGCTTTAAATAAACAAAGTGGATTACTAGCGGTCAGTGGTATCAGTAGTGATTCAAGAGATATCGAAGATGGCATTAAAGCAGGAAATGCAAAGTGTGCATTAGCGCAAAAAATGTTCGTCAATCGTATTGTCGATTTCATTGCGAAATATTATGTAGAACTAGGTGGATGTGATGCGATCGTATTTACGGCTGGTATCGGAGAAAATTCGATCAGTACTCGTGCTGAAATTATCGAAAAACTAGCGGTTTTAGGCGTAAAATTAGATGCATCTGCAAATGATGTACGCGGCGTAGAAAGATGTATTACAGCAAAAGATTCTAAAATTCCATGTTGGATTATTCCAACCGATGAAGAATTGATGATTGCTAGAGATACTTATGAATTAGCAAAATAAGAGGGATTCCTCTTATTTTGTTTTTATAGTGATATTTTGATGCCACTTTCATAAAATACTATGAGGTGGTTATGTGTATCCAATTTATACGATGCTAAGAAGAGAACAAATTTGTAAAGAAGTGAATATTGCTTTTCCTCCCCAACATCAAGAATGCCAGCCAGGTTTGGAGAGTCAAATGACACCAACCCCCATTAGTGATAATATGGAATATATAGGAAGTGGAAAACTAAAAGATAAGGTAGCGCTCATTACCGGAGGAGATTCAGGAATTGGAAGGGCTGTTGCTACTTTATTTGCAAAAGAAGGTTGCGATGTAGCAATTGCATATCTCTATGAAGATGAAGACGCGACCTTAACGAAACAGTATGTAGAAGAATATGGTAGAAGTTGTTACTTGATAAGAGGCGATCTATGTTCGGAAAAGACTTGCCAAAATACGATCGAACTCGTCATAAAAGAGTTTGGTAAGCTAGATATTTTGGTCAATAATCATGCGGTTCAATTTATTGCAAAAAGCATTGAGGATATTACCGAAGAACAATTAGAAATTACCTTTCGAACCAATATCTTCTCTTATTTTTTCTTGGTGAAAGCTGCTCTCCCATATTTAAAGGAGGGAAGTTCCATTATCAATACTGCTTCTGTTACCGCTTATGCGGGAGAAAAGAACTTGTTAGATTATAGTGCTACAAAAGGAGCAGTCGTATCATTTACGAGAAGTTTATCACAGGCTTTAGTAGGTAGAGGAATTCGTGTCAATGCAGTTGCACCCGGACCTATTTGGACACCACTCATTCCTTCTAGTTACAGTGCCGAAGAAGTAGAGACATTTGGTACTTATACTTCAGAAGTACCGATGGGACGCGCCGGACAGCCATTTGAAGTAGCCCCATCCTATCTGTTCCTTGCTAGCAATGATTCTAGATATATGACAGGCCAAGTATTGCACCCTAATGGAGGAACGATCGTAGGAAGCTAGCTTTTTAGAGATAAAAACACGAGAATTCGTTGACATAAAAGGAATTTTATGATATTTTGTATGTAGACACGAACAAAAGTGTTTTTATTTTGAAAAAACACATAAGATGAATAGTAGGTGGATATATGAAGAAAATGAAAGAATTTTTCAAAGGTGTCAAAAAAGAAATGAAAAAAGTGCGTTTTCCTGATAAAAAGGAAATGCTGAAATATTCTACCGCAACCATCGCTTTTATTCTTTTTTTCGCAGTCTTTTTCTCTCTTACCGATTTAATTATTGCTGGACTTAAGATGTTGGTGAGATAATGCAAAAAGAATGGTATGTAGTAAATACTTACTCTGGACATGAGAATAAGGTAAAAGAGAAATTAGAGATGCGTGCAAGTTCGATGGGAATGGAAGATTATATTTTCCGTGTCGTCGTTCCTGAACAAAAAGAAGTAGAAATTAAAGATGGCGTTAAGAAAGAAAAAGTAAAAAAGATGTTCCCAGGATATATTCTAGTAGAGATGATCATGAATGATGAAGCATGGTTTATCGTACGTAATACGCCGGGAGTAACTGGATTCATTGGATCGTCAGGTAAAGGAGCAAAACCGTTTCCATTAGCTCCAGCAGAAGTCGATAAGATTTTAGGAAGCATGGGAATGAGTCGTTTAGAAATTGGTAACGAACTCAATGTCGATGATATGGTGAAAGTGATCGCTGGACCATTTGCGAATATGTATGGTAAAGTGAAATCAATCAATAAAGAGAATGCGAAATTGGAAGTTGCGCTGGATCTATTTGGACAGGAGACAATTGTCGAATTAGACTTGACGGAAATTGAGCGTGCATAGTTTACAAAAAAAGGAAATTGTGCTATTATGAATACGCTATATTATGAATTTTAATATAGAAAGTGGGAGGCAAGAAGCATTATGAAAAGCGGTATGCTATTTGGACCACTCGCGAAAATATTATAGGAGGTGTTTTTCGTGGCAAAGAATGTTACTAAAGTAGTAAAACTTAATATCGATGCAGGAAAAGCTACACCAGCTCCTCCAGTAGGAACGGTGTTAGGACCAGCCGGAATTAATTTACAAGAATTCTGTACGAAGTATAATGATGCAACAAGAGATAGAATGGGGGATATTTTACCAGTTGAAATTACTATTTATGAAGATAGAACGTTCGATTTTGTAATTAAGACTCCACCAGCTTCATTCTTGATCAAGAAAGCTGCTAAAGCTAAGAAAGGTTCTGCAAAAGGATCAAAAGAAGTTGTTGCTACTATTACTCGTGAACAATTGAAAGAAATCGCTGAAACAAAGTTGCCGGATTTAAATGCATACGATGTCGAAAGCGCTATGAAGATTGTTGAAGGTACAGCTACTAACATGGGTGTTAAAGTAGAAGATTAATAAATAGGATTTTTTATCCTGTGGGAGGAACCGCACTTCCGTAAATACCACGTAAGGAGGAAAAATATGAAAAAAGGTAAGAAGTATGTAGATGCTGCCAGCAAAGTAGAAAAAGGGCGTGCATATACAATTGAAGAAGCAGTGAAATTAGTAAAAGAAATTGCTCCTGCAAAATTTGATGAATCAGTTGAACTCGCAATGAGATTAAATCTGGATACGAAAAAAGCTGATCAACAATTAAGAGGCGCAACTGTTCTCCCTAATGGAACTGGAAAGACGAAAAAAGTCTTGGTTATTGCCAAAGGCGACGCTGCTAAAGCTGCTAAAGAAGCTGGAGCAGACTATGTTGGAGATGTTGATATGATCGACAAAATCGCCAAAGAAAATTGGTTTGATTTTGATACGATGATTGCAACTCCAGATATGATGCCTGCATTAGGAAAGATTGGTAAGCTTTTAGGACCTAAAGGTTTAATGCCAAATCCTAAGACAGGAACTGTTACGATGGATACAAAGAAAGCTGTAGAAGATGTAAAACGCGGACGTGTTGAATATCGTGCTGATAGTTTCGGTAATGTAGCAGTTATTGTTGGAAAAGTTTCGTTTGATGAAGCAAAATTAGTTGAAAATGTAAAAGCCTTTATTTCATTAATTTTAAAAACAAAACCATCTGTAGTAAAGGGAGACTATGTTTTAAATGTTAGTGTTTCTTCTACAATGGGACCTGGTGTTAAAATTGATGTAAAAAGCTTTGACTTTTAATTAACGTTGTGTTATAATCAATTTGTCTTCAAAAAAATATAATTTAGTACCGTAGACAGTAGGAGCGTAATGCTTAATCTTTCCTACCGAGGAACTTATCAAATAAGTCTTTGAATCCTTATGGTACTTTGTGTAGTCATAAGGATTTTTATTACGGTAAAATACGAGGAGGTGTAGGATGGCAAATCAAAAGATTTTAGCAAAGAAAAAAGAAGTCGTAGACGAGATCGCTACTAAAATTAAAGAATCCGCTTCTGTAGTTGTATTTGAATACCATGGTTTGACAGTTGCAGAGACAAACGAATTAAGAAGAAAATTACGCGCTGGTGGTTCTGATTTAAAAGTTTACAAGAATACATTGGCAAAGCGTGCTTTAGATTCTCTTAATATCGATTTAGGAGAAGAACTAACGGGACCAAAAGCAATTGCCTTTGGAACCGATGCGATTGCTCCAATCAAAGTGTTGAGCGATTTTGCAAAAGATCATCCCGCTTTAGAGTTGAAAGTTGGATATGTTGATGGAAGTGTCGCTGATATCGAATTACTTAAAAAATATGCTTCCATTCCATCACGTGAAGGATTGCTTACGATGGTGGCAACTGGACTTATGGGAGCTGTTCGCGATTTTGCGATTTGTGTAGATTTATATAGTAAAAAATTAGAAGAAAATAATTAATAAGGAGGAATAGAAAATGGCAAAGTTAAGTGCAAAAGAAATTATTGATTCGCTAAAAGAAATGACAGTTTTAGAACTTAAAGAAGTAGTAGATTTAATGAAGGAAGAATTAGGTGTAGATCCAAGTGCAGTTGCAGTTGCTGCTCCTGTAGCTGGTGCTGCTGTAGAAGAAGGACCAAGTACAGTTGATGTAGTACTTGTAAATGCTGGTGCTTCTAAGTTAGCTGTTATCAAATTAGTTCGTGAAATCACTGGATTAGGACTAAAAGAAGCAAAAGACCTTGCTGATAACGGTGGTGTCGTTAAAGAAAAAGCATCTTCAGATGAAGCGAATGAATTAAAAGCTAAATTCGAAGAAGCTGGCGCTACAATCGAATTAAAATAACAAAATATAAATAGGGTGGCCTGTACTGAAAAAATCAGTATGGGCTTTCACCGTATTTAAAAGGTGGTAGGATGACGCATTATTTTACGAATGATCCAAACCTGAAAAGTGATGAGAAAAAGATCACTACTTATATCGGCAATCAAGAATTTACATTCTTTACAGATCGTGGTGTTTTTTCCAAAAAAGGTCTAGATTTTGGAACGAGATGTTTGCTAGAAACGATCGATCTAACAAGCATTAAGGGAAAAGTTTTGGATTTTGGATGTGGATATGGACCAATTGGAATCTATATAAAAAAGAATACGGATGCTCTAGTGGATATGATCGATATCAATCATCGTAGTCTACACCTAGCTTCTTTGAACGCCAAAGAAAATGGTGTCGATGTTCATATTTTTGAGAGTAATACCTATGATCAGGTGACGGGTCAATATCATTTTATTATTACGAATCCGCCGATTCGCGTAGGAAATGAAATTTTATATCAAATTTTATTAGGAGCAAAAGAACATTTAGTAAGTGGTGGACAACTTATTTTTGTAATGAATAAAGATCAAGGAGCTAAAACGGCCATCAAGCGATTAAGTGAAAGCTATGAGGTCGAAGTTTTAGATAAAAAGAAAGGTTTTTACATTATTTGTTGTACAAACAATTGACAAGTTGCAAGATTTTCGGTAAAATTATAAATTGCCGACATGTACTTTTAATAAAAGGGATGTTCTTTGTAGAAAACTAGTTTATAGGGGTGAAATTGTGGCTTATACAGTTAAAAAATTTGGTGATCACCGAGAAAGAAGAAGTTACGCAAAAACGAAAAATGCGATTGAGTTAGCGAACTTACTTGAAATTCAAAAAAAGTCTTATAATTGGTTTATCGACGAAGGAATAAAAGAAGTGTTTGAAGATATTTTTCCAGTAGAAAGTTTTACTGGAAATTTGTCGTTGGAATTAGGAAATTATTCTTTCGATGAACCTAGATATTCCATCAAGGAGTGTAAAGATCGTGATGCGACTTATGCCGCACCGATTAAAGTAGAAGCAAGATTATTTAATCATGAGACAGGGGAAGTCAAAGAACAAGAAATTTATCTTGGTGACTTACCGATCATGACAGATGGTGGAACGTTTATTATCAATGGGGCAGAACGTGTTATCGTATCGCAATTAGTACGTTCTCCAAGTGTTTATTTTGGCCACGAAGTGGACAAGAATGAACGTACCGTTATTACTTCACAAATTATTCCAACTAGAGGTACTTGGTTAGAGTATGAGACGGATGCTAGAGATGTTATTTATGTACGTATTGACCGTACGAGAAAGGTACCAATTACAACGCTTTTGCGTGCTCTTGGATTATCGAACGATCAGGATATTTTAGATCTATTTGGAGAAGATGATTATTTAAAACGTACGATCGAAAAAGATACGAATAAAAATACTGATGAAGCACTGATCGATATCCATTCTAAATTACGTCCAGGAGAACCATCTACTTTAGATAGTGCGAAGAATCAATTGATTACTCGTTTCTTCGATGCTTTCCGCTATGATTTAGCGAAAGTTGGACGTTATAAATTCAATAAAAAATTGAATGTTTGTGATCGTTTAATCGACTGTGTTCTTGCTGAAGATATCGTCGTTGATAAAAAAGTATTATACCCAAAGGGAACATTGATCACAAAAGATATATTAGAAGAATTAAAACCAATCTTTGCTCAAGGATATGGTGTCGTAGAAGTACCAATCAATTTAGAATTAGATACTTATAATAAAGTACAAATCGTAAAAGTATATTCAAAACGTAATCCGGAAAAAGTTGTTAAAGTAATTGGGAACGATCAATCAATCGACATTAAACGTCTTACGATTTCTGATGTTTATGCTTCTGTTTCTTATTATTTAAATCTTTTAGAAGGAATTGGCTCTTATGACGAAATCGACCATTTATCAAATCGTCGTGTACGTCAAGTAGGAGAATTATTACAAAATCAGTTCCGTGTAGGAATTAGTCGTATTGAAAGAGTGATTCGTGACCGTATGTCAACTCAAGAGGTGACAGAGGTAACCCCTAAAACTTTAATCAATATTCGACCTCTTACTGCTGCTATTAAAGAATTCTTTGGTAGTAGTCAATTGTCACAATTTATGGATCAAACGAATCCGATTGCCGAGCTTACGAATAAACGTCGTTTATCAAGTTTAGGACCTGGTGGACTTTCTCGTGATCGTGCTGGTATGGAAGTACGTGATGTTAATCCATCACATTATGGAAGACTTTGTCCAATTGAGTCACCAGAAGGACCAAATATCGGACTTATTACATCTTTATCAAGTTATGCTAGAGTCAATGATTATGGATTTATTATGACACCATATCGTAAAGTTGAAAATTGCAAACTTACGGATGAAATTGTCTATATGACGGCTGATGAAGAATTAGAATACTATATTTCACAAGCAACGGTTCAAGTAAATGAAAATGATGAAATTGTTCCAGAACGTGTAACCGTTCGTTACCGTGGTGAAAACTTGATGGTCGAAAAAGAAAAAATCGATTATATCGATGTTTCTCCACAACAGATCGTATCGATTACAACCAGTGCAATTCCATTCTTGGAACACGATGATGGAAAACGTGCCCTCATGGGATCTAACATGCAACGTCAAGCTATTCCACTTCTCAAAGCCGAAGCACCACTTGTAGGAACTGGTGTAGAAGCGATTGCGGCCCGTGATTCTGGTGCTGTTGTGATTGCGAAGGCAGATGGAATTGTCGACTATGTTGATGGACGTAAAATTGTTGTAAAGAATGCTAAGGGATATGACACTTACTATTTAAGTGGATTTGAACGTAGTAATGCTAGTACTTGTTACCATCAAATTCCAATTGTAAGAGTAGGTGATTCCATTCACATGGGTGAAGTAATTGCCGATGGACCAAGTACGGATAAAGGTGAAATAGCTTTAGGTAAAAATGTTACCGTCGCATTCATGAACTTTAATGGATATAACTATGAAGATGCGGTTATTTTAAATGAACGTTTAGTAAAAGATGATGTTTATACATCGATTCATATCGAAGATTATGAAATTGAATGTCGTGATACGAAATTAGGACCTGAAGAATTTACTCGTGATATTCCAAATGTTGGAGAAGAAGCTCGTAAGAACTTGGATGAAAACGGAATTATTCGCATTGGTACAGAAGTACATGATGATGATATTCTAGTTGGAAAAGTAACGCCAAAAGGAATGGCTGAACTAACGAGTGAAGAAAAATTATTACATGCTATTTTTGGAGAAAAAACACGTGAAGTACGTGATACATCTCTTCGTGTACCTCATGGTGGAGAAGGAATTGTTCACGATGTCAAAATCTTTACAAAAGAAGATTGTGATGAACTTCCTGCTGGTGTTTCTAAGAAAGTACGTATTTACATTGCTCAAAAACGTAAGATCAGCGTTGGAGATAAAATGGCTGGACGCCATGGTAATAAAGGTGTTATTTCCTTAATTTTACCGGAAGAAGATATGCCATATTTACCAAATGGAGAACCAGTGGATATCTTGCTAAATCCACTTGGTGTACCATCTCGTATGAATATTGGTCAGATATTGGAGATGCATTTAGGAATTGCAGCTGATAAATTAGGTATCCATGTAGCGACACCGGTTTTCGATGGTGCGACTCGTGAAGAAATTATCGATGCCTTAAAAGAAGCAGGACTTCCTGAAGACGGAAAGACTGATCTATACGATGGACGTACAGGAGAAAAATTCGATCATCGTATCAGTGTTGGTGTTATGTATATGATCAAATTGAATCACATGGTCGATGATAAATTACATGCTCGTAGTACTGGTCCATATTCACTTGTTACGCAACAACCACTTGGTGGTAAAGCACAAATGGGTGGACAACGTTTCGGAGAAATGGAAGTTTGGGCACTTTACGCTTACGGTGCAGCTCATGTTCTTCAAGAAATGATGACGATTAAATCAGACGATCAAGTTGGTCGTGTAAAAGTATATGAAGCTTTAGTAAAAGGAACACCACTTCCAAAATCAGCAGTACCGGAATCATTCCGTGTATTGATCAAAGAGTTCCAAGCTTTAGGACTCGATATTACCGTACTCAATCCAGAAGGTAAATATGTCGAATTAAAAGATTTGGAAGAAGCAGATAAAGATGCTTATTTGAGTACAGATGAAGTAGAAGAAAGTTTAACATTACCTGCAGAAGTGGAAGAAACGGAAGAAAAGACTGACGAACAAGAATATGAAGATGACTATGAAGAAGAATTCGAAGATAGTTTAGATGAATTAGAACCAACAGAAGAAGATTTAATGGAAGGGGATGAGGATTAATGAATGTTGATCAATTCGAAGGATTAAGAATTGCCATTGCCTCACCTGAAAAAATCAGATCATGGTCTTATGGAGAAGTAAAAAAAGCAGAAACGATTAACTATCGTACCTTAAGACCGGAACGTGATGGATTATTCTGTGAAAAAATCTTTGGACCTACCAAAGACTTTGAATGTGCTTGTGGAAAGTACAAACGCTTAAGATATAAAAATATTATTTGTGATCGCTGTGGTGTAGAAGTTACGCGTTCTAAAGTACGTCGTGAACGTATGGGACATATCGAACTTGCTACCCCAGTGTCACATATCTGGTTCTTCAAAGGAGTACCATCTCGTATGGGACTTGTTCTTGACATGAGCCCACGTGACTTGGAAGAAGTACTTTACTTTGTAAGTTATGTCGTATTAGATCCGGGTGCTGCTCCTCTTGAGAAGAAACAGACGATCAGTGATAAAGAATATCGTGCTTACTATGAAAAATATGGAAATAGTTTCCGTGTTGGTATGGGAGCCGAAGCAATAAAAGAATTGTTAGAACAAGTTGATTTGGAAAAAGAAGTAGCTGAAATTAAGAAAGAAATCGAAGAGATCAAGGATAGTGCTAGTCAAAAACGTGTTCGCTTGATCAAACGTTTGGATGTATTATCTGCTTTCTTAGAGTCAGGAAACCGTCCAGAATGGATGATTTTGACAGCTCTTCCTGTTATTCCGCCAGAACTTCGTCCAATGATTCAATTAGATGGTGGAAGATTTGCAACGAGCGATTTGAATGACTTATATCGTCGTGTTATCAATCGTAACAATCGTTTAAAGAAATTAATGGATTTGGGAGCACCTTCTATCATTATTCAAAATGAAAAACGTATGCTTCAAGAAGCAGTTGATGCTTTATTCGATAATGGCCGTCGTGGACGTAATATTACTGGAGCAGGAAACAGACCATTAAAATCGTTAAGTAGTATGTTAAAAGGAAAACAAGGACGTTTCCGTCAAAACTTACTTGGTAAACGTGTCGATTATTCTGGTCGTTCTGTTATCGTTGTTGGACCAAGTTTAAAGATGTACGAATGTGGTATTCCAAAAGAAATGGCTTTGGAACTCTTTAAACCACATGTTATCAACGGATTAGTAGAAAAAGAAATCGCTTCTAATATCAAAGCTGCAAAACGTATGATTGAAAATCAAGATCCTCGTGTATGGGACGTAGTAGAAGAAAAAATCAAAGAACATCCTGTTATGTTAAACCGTGCCCCAACACTTCATAGACTTGGTATTCAAGCATTTGAACCAAAATTAATTGGTGGACGCGCAATTCGTTTGCACCCACTGGTTTGTACCGCATTTAATGCCGATTTCGATGGGGACCAAATGGCAGTCCATGTTCCAATTAGTGAAGAAGCACAAGCAGAAGCTCGTATTTTGATGTTAGGTGCAAATAACATTCTTTCACCAAAAGATGGAAAACCAATTGTAACGCCGGGACAAGACATGGTTTTAGGAAACTATTACATTACACTTGAAAAAGCTGGACTTCCTGGTGAAGGTCGCGTATTTAAAGATCCAGATGAAGCATTGATGGCATATGAAAGAAGAGAAATTACTCTCCATACTCGTATTGCTTTACCAGTGCGTGGTTTTAGACATAAGATCTTCCCAGATACTTATCAAGACAAATATTTAGTAACGACGCCAGGAAAACTTTTATTCAACGAAATTTTCCCGGATACGTTCCAATATATTAACGATGCAAGTGACGAAAATATTGAACGCTTGACACCATCAAAATATTTCTTGGATCGTGGAACGAATATCAGAGAAGCGATTAAAGAAATGCCTCTTGTAACCGCTTTAAACAAAGGTGCTCTTGGAAAGTTGATCGCTCAAATCTATAAACGTTATCAGACGACAGAGACCTCTGTTATGCTCGATAAATTGAAAGACTTAGGATTTAAATATTCGACTTTATCAGGAATTTCGATTGCGATCAGCGATATTCAAGAAAGCAAGAGTAAAAAACAAATCGTCGAAGAAAGTCAAGCAATGGTCGATACGGTAAACAAACAATTTAAACGTGGTTTAATTACCGATAAAGAACGTTACGAAAAAGTTGTTGAAATCTGGAATGGAGCGAAAGATAAAGTTACGAAAGAATTGGAACAATGGTTAAAAGATAATCCAGATAACTCTGTCGCTATGATGATTTCATCAAAAGCGCGTGGAGATATTGGATCATTTACCCAATTAGTTGGTATGCGTGGATTATTCGCAAAACCATCTGGTGGATATGTCGAAATTCCGGTTGTTTCTTCGTTCAGTGAAGGTATTTCTATTAGTGAATTCTTCTTATCGACTCACGGTGCTCGTAAAGGAGCAGTCGATACTGCCTTAAAGACAGCAGAAGCTGGTTATTTGACTCGTCGTTTAGTAGACGTTGTTCAAGATATCATCGTAAAAGAAGAAGATTGTGGAACAGAACAAGGTGTCGTTGTAGAAACTTTTGTCAATGAAGCAGATGGAACGATTATCGAAACATTGAAAGATCGAATTGTTGGTCGTTATACAAGTAGAAAGGTATTACATCCAGAAACGAAAGAAGTGCTTGCAGAACGTAATACCTATATTACGGAACAATTGGCTGACAAGATAATAAAAGCAGGAATTACGAAAGTACCTATTCGAACAGTTCTTACTTGTAAAACACATCAAGGTGTTTGTAGAAAGTGTTATGGTCGTAATCTTGCAACTGGTCATATCGTGGAAACTGGTGAAGCAGTTGGTATCATGGCTGCACAATCAATTGGAGAACCTGGTACACAACTTACGATGCGTACCTTCAATACCGGTGGAGTTGCCGGAGACGATATTACACAAGGTTTACCACGTGTTCAAGAAGTATTTGAAGCTCGTAATCCAAAAGGAAAAGCGACGATTTCGGAAATTAATGGAGTCGTTTCCAATATCGAAGAAGAAAATGGTAAATTTATTATCAGTGTTAAAAACGATGTGGAAACAAGAGAACATACTTCTAACTATGGTTCAAAACTAGCAGTCGAAGTAGGACAAGAAGTAAAAGCTGGAGATCGTCTTACCCATGGTGCGATTTCACCAAAAGAATTATTGGTCGTTACCGATCCAATTACGGTTCAACAATATATTTTATTAGAAATTCAGAAAGTTTATCGTAGTCAAGGTGTCGATATTTCTGATAAACACGTAGAAATTATGGCAAAACGTATGATTTCTAAGATTAAAATTGTCAATTCTGGTGATTCTTATTATTTACCAGGTACGATGGTTAATATCAATGACTTTACAAATGTCAATCAATCATTGATCCTAGAAGGTAAACGCCCAGCTACTGGTCGCCCTGTCTTACTAGGTATTACCAAGGCATCTTTAGAGACGGATTCATTCTTATCAGCCGCATCATTCCAAGAGACAACAAGAATTTTAACGGATGCTGCTATCCATGGTAAGGTTGATCACTTGAATGGTCTTAAAGAAAATGTCATCATTGGTAAATTAATTCCAGCTGGTACTGGTGCTAAAAAATATCGCCAAGTAGACTATACATTAGAAAATGATATTCTAAATGAAGAACCATTGGAAGCACTAGAACAAGAATTGATGGATTAATCCCAATACCCAAGATAATCTTGGGTATTTTTTGTAGGAAAATATCGAAAAAATCTGATTTCTATAAAAAAAATAATTTGCTTTTCGACAACATCGTGTTATAATAAAAAACTAAAAGGAGGTCACTATGAGGTATAGACAGAATCCCGATGGCATTACAGAAAAGTTTCTTCAAGAGTTTTATTATTCCTATTTGGACCCTTTTTCTATGGACTCTAAGGTTTCATCAATCAAAGATTTCCGCATTAACTCTTTACCTGGATGTTCTAATTTTTCGTTTTATCGTATGGTTGAAAATCGTGTTTATGAAACGAAAGGAATTCTGTACGAAATGAAAGAATTAAATGTTTTAATGATCGAACTAGATGAAGTAGAAAAAAATGGATTTGACTCTTTTGGAAGCAAAGTACGTATATCCGTGGATGGAGAAACATTAATATTTTCGTTAGCCAAAGAAGCATTTTCTGATCTCGATCATGTCGTCAGCACAGAAAATATTTCCGACACGCCAGAAAAAGGTAGATATTTTTCGAGAACAGAAGAACTCAAGAAGATACCAGTTACCAAAGGCTTTAAGGTGTCTAATGTAAAACGTGACTTATCTATTTTAGAGACACCTAAAGTGAAGACATTAATAAGAAAATATTAAGAAGGGTAGAAGAAAAAGATATTGTCTTTTTCTTTTATTGACAATTTTTTGGTTGTTTCTTATAATATAAGTGTGAATAAAACACAAAAGGGGTGGATTTTGTGATTGAAGAATCTATCGATTATAAGAACTATCATGAATCGATTATTAGTCTTTTTACCATTGATAAGGGAAAAGTAAAAATTTTACTTGTTCGTAAACAAACAGAACCATATCGTGGATATTGGATTTTACCTAGTGATTTCGTACCGGTTAATCAAACATTAGAAGGTGTTTTACAAGAACTAGTATATGATAAGATTGGCTATCAGGACTTTTATATGGAACAATGTCATACGTTTAGTCGTTTGGATCGTGATCCTGATGATCGTGTCATTGCGACCTCTTATATTGGTCTTCTTGATAGTACAACGGCCATACTCAAAAGAGAAGAACGACCTGAAGTGGAAAGTGCTTGGTTCGATATCAATGAAATTCCAAAAGTTGGATACGATCACGAGGAAGTGATTCGTTACTCGATCGATCGTTTACGTTCAAAGATTGTGAATAGTACGGTTTTAAAAAGTCTATTTCCGAGTGATTTTACCCTTCCTGAAATACAGAAAGTATATGAAGAAATACTGGGCGTTCATCTAGATAGAAGAAATTTCAGAAAGAAGTTTATCAATCTTGGTCTCATTGAAGATACGGGATATAAAAATGAAGGAATGAATGGAAGACCAGCAAAATTATATCGTTTTAAAGAAAATGTCAAAGAAAGAAATTTGTTTTGAAGGGAGAATGAATATGAATAATCGTGGTTGGGGACTTGCAACAATGCTTGTGCTATGTGCTATTTTAGCGTTCGCTCTTATCATATCAGCTATTATCTATGAACAAACATTTAACGATGCTTTGCTTCCAGAGGATAATACGAGTGGTCAAGTAGAAGGAACCGAGGAATATCATACATTAGAATCCCAAGTAAATGATGCTGCCATCACATATTTTGAAAAATATTATCCAACGCTTCCCGACGGAGATAAAGTTTATGTGAGTGTAAAAAAATTACAAGTGGAAAAGATGTTAGATACCTTAACAGATGATAGTGGTAACGATTGTTCAGGATATGCTTCTTATCAAAAAGTAGATGGTTCTGCTCATTATCAAGCATATATTAAGTGTGGACGCCGTTATACGACGAGTGGATATCGTAGCGAATTTGATGATTGAAAATTCTCGAAAAGAGGATAAAAAAAGTGTATATAAATAGTTGACAATCATAGAATAAAAGTGGTATATTAATACTGCATTTAATTAAGGTTTACCTCGGTAAATCTTTAATTAAGGACAAAAATGAAACACCTGGAAGTGTGTATAAGAAAGGAGAACAATATGCCTACAATTAACCAATTAGTTAGAAAGAGAAGATCTGACAAAACGAGAAAAAGTAAATCTCCAGTTTTAAATATTGGATACAACAGCAAAGAAAAGAAACAAACTGTTCAAAATTCACCACAAAAACGTGGAGTATGTACTCGTGTTGGAACGATGACACCTAAGAAACCAAACTCAGCATTACGTAAATATGCTCGTGTTCGTTTAAGCAATGGTATGGAAGTAACTGCTTACATTCCTGGAGAAGGACACAATTTACAAGAACACAGTGTGGTATTAATTCGTGGGGGACGTGTTAAGGACTTAATCGGAGTTCGTTATCATATCATTCGTGGTACAATGGATACTGCAGGTATTGAAAAACGTCGTCAAGGTCGTTCTAAATACGGAACGAAAAAACCAAAAGATAAGAAATAATAGATAAGTAAGGAGGATAATTATGCGTAAAAAGCGTGCAGTAAAAAGAGACGTTTTGGCAGATCCAATTTATAATTCAAAATTAGTAACCAAACTAATTAATACGATCATGAAAGATGGTAAAAAAGGAACTGCGCAAACGATTTTATATGATGCTTTTGATATGATCAAAGAAAAGACTGGTTCAGAACCACTTGAAGTATTTGAAAAAGCATTAGAGAATATCAAACCACAACTCGAAGTAAAATCTCGTCGTGTTGGTGGAGCTAACTATCAAGTACCAGTAGAAGTAAAAGCAGATCGTGCTCAAGCTTTGGGATTACGTTGGTTAGTAAATTATGCAAGACTTAGAGGTGGACACTCTATGGCCGAAAATTTAGCGAATGAAATTATCGACGCTAGTAACGGTGTAGGGGCTGCTGTTAAGAAACGTGAAGATACCCACAGAATGGCAGAAGCGAATAAAGCATTTGCTCATTATCGTTGGTAATAGAAAAATAAGAAAGGAAAAACAGATATGGCTCGTGAATATAGTTTAGAAAAAACACGTAACTTTGGAATTATGGCACATATCGATGCAGGTAAAACAACTTGTACCGAACGTGTTTTATTCCATACTCATAAGATCCATAAAATTGGAGAAACCCATGATGGTGCTTCTCAAATGGACTGGATGGAACAAGAAAAAGAACGTGGAATTACCATCACTTCAGCCGCTACTACTGCTTTCTGGAAAGGAAATCGTTTAAATATCATCGATACCCCAGGACACGTTGACTTCACGATCGAAGTTAGTCGTTCCCTTCGTGTACTCGATGGTGCGGTTGCTTTACTAGATAGTCAAGCAGGTGTAGAGCCACAAACGGAAACAGTATGGCGTCAAGCTAGTGAATTCAAAGTACCTCGTATGATTTTCTGTAATAAGATGGATAAGATGGGTGCTAGCTTTGAATATAGCTTAAGTACGATCAAAGATCGTCTTGGTGTTAATGCCAAACCAATTGAATGGCCAATTGGTGCTGAAAATGAATTCCATCAAATTATCGACTTATTAACTCGTAAATTATATATTTATGATGGAAAACCAGAAGAAGAACCAGAGGTAGTCGATGTTCCTGAAGAATATCAAGCAATTTGTGAAGAAAAACGTAATGAGTTGATCGAAGCAGTTGCTGAATTCGACGATGAATTAATGGAAAAATATTTAGAAGGAGAAGAAGTAAGCATCGATTTAATCAAACGTGCCATTCGTAAAGGAACGCTTGCTGCTGAATTCTTCCCAGTATTATGTGGTACAGCACTAGGAAATATCGGAGTTAAGTTATTACTTGATGCAGTTATCGATTACTTACCTGCACCAACAGATATTGCTTCTATTAAAGGAGTCGATTTAGATGGTAACGAAATTGAAAGACATCCAAGTGATTCAGAACCATTTGCTGCTTTAGCATTCAAAATCATGACTGATCCATTCGTTGGAAGACTTTCTTTCTTCCGTGTTTATTCAGGTCATTTAAGTAGTGGTTCTTATGTGTTGAACGCAACGAAAAATACGAAAGAACGTATTGGACGTTTACTTCAAATGCATGCGAATAATCGTACGGAAATCTCAGAAGTATTTGCTGGAGATATCGCTGCTGCGGTAGGACTTAAGAATACGACGACAGGAGATACGTTATGCGATGAAAAGAAACCATGTATTTTGGAATCTATGACATTCCCAGAACCTGTTATCGAACTTGCTGTTGAACCAAAATCAAAAGCAGATCAAGATAAGATGGGAATCGCGCTTCAAAAACTTGCGGAAGAAGATCCAACTTTCCGTGCAAGTACAAATCATGAAACTGGTCAAACGATCATCGCTGGTATGGGTGAACTTCACTTAGATGTTATCGTCGATCGTATGCGTCGTGAATTTGGTGTAGAAGCAAATGTTGGTAAACCACAAGTATCTTACCGTGAGACCATTACGCAAGCTGCTGAATGTGAAGGTAAATACATTAAACAATCTGGTGGACGTGGACAATATGGACATGTTTGGATCAAATTTGAACCAAATCCAGATAAAGGTTATGAATTTGTCGACGCAATCGTTGGTGGAACGGTTCCTCGTGAATATATTCCAGTAACGGATAAAGGACTTCAAGATGCAATGAAAACTGGTGTATTAGCTGGTTATCCAATGGTAGATATCAAAGCTACTTTATTCGATGGATCTTACCATGATGTCGATTCATCAGAAATGGCTTATAAGATCGCTGCTAGTATGGCATTAAAAGCTGCTAAAGAAAAATGTAAACCAGTACTTCTTGAACAAATCATGAAGGTACAAATCGTCGTACCAGATGAATATCTAGGAAACGTTATGGGAGATATTACTTCTCGTCGTGGACGTCCACTAGGTCAAGCTTCTCGTGGTAACGCTCTTGCCATCGATGCAATGGTACCACTTGCTGAAATGTTTGGTTACGCAACTTCTTTAAGATCAAATACACAAGGACGTGGAACGTTTATTATGGAATTCGATCACTATGAAGAAGTTCCTAAAAATATAGCAGAAGACATCATTAAAAAGAATGGTGGAAACAACTAATAAATCGGTATTAGATGGAGAATTTGATTGATCGTCAAATTCCTCCACTATTTACCAAAAAACAGGGAATTTAATGAAAAATACTTGCTATTTTTCATTGGTTCATATACAATATAAAATGTAGATAAATAAGAAAGGAATGAATATTATGGCAAAACAAAAATTTGATCGTACTAAAACACATATGAATATTGGTACAATCGGACACGTAGACCATGGTAAAACTACTTTAACAGCTGCAATTACGAATTATTTAGCAAAAAAAGGTCAAGCTGAATTCAAAGATTATAGTCAAATCGATGCAGCTCCAGAAGAAAGAGAACGTGGTATTACAATCAATACAGCTCACGTAGAGTATGAAACTGACAAACGTCACTATGCTCACGTAGACTGCCCAGGACATGCTGACTATGTTAAAAACATGATCACAGGTGCTGCTCAAATGGATGGAGCAATCTTAGTTATTGCTGCAACAGATGGACCTATGGCACAAACTCGTGAACATATCTTACTTTCTCGTCAAGTTGGAGTACCTCGTATGGTTGTATTCATGAACAAATGCGACATGGTTGATGATGAAGAATTATTAGACTTAGTTGAAATGGAAATTCGTGAATTATTAAACGAATATGGATACGATGGAGACAATACTCCAATCATTCGTGGTTCTGCTTTAAAAGCTCTTGAAGGAGATCCAAAATGGGAAGAAAAAATTGGTGAATTAATGGATGCTGTAGATACTTGGATTGAAGATCCAGTTCGTGATAACGACAAACCATTCTTAATGCCAATCGAAGACGTATTCACAATCACAGGACGTGGAACAGTTGTTACTGGACGTGTTGAACGTGGTATCTTAAAATTAAATGACGAAGTTGAAATCGTTGGTATTCGTCCAACTAGAAAATCAGTTGTTACAGGAATCGAAATGTTCCGTAAACAATTAGACTTTGCTGAAGCAGGAGATAATGCTGGTGTATTACTTCGTGGAATTAACCGTGAAGATGTAGAACGTGGTCAAGTATTAGCTAAACCAGGTTCAGTTACTCCACATACTAAATTCAAATGCCAAGTTTATGTACTTAGCAAAGAAGAAGGTGGACGTCATACTCCATTCTTCAGTAACTATCGTCCACAATTCTATTTCCGTACTACAGATGTAACTGGTGTAATCGAGTTACCTGCTGGTGTTGAAATGGTAATGCCTGGGGATAATGTTGAAATGACTGTAGAATTGATTCACCCAATCGCTATCGAAAACGGAACGAAGTTCTCAATTCGTGAAGGTGGACGTACAGTTGGTTCAGGAAATATTTCTGAAATCATTAAATAATCGAAAAGACAATCTTTGGATTGTCTTTTTTTTATAATAAGTTCTTATATAAATCAGTTCTTGGTTAGAATAATTCGTATGAAAATGGAAAGACTATGGATGGATAGATAAAATTGTTACTTTCTGTAAACTTTTATGATTTTTTTTGTCGAATATTGACACTGTCCAAATCAAATTGTATAATGAAACTATAAGAATAGGATAGGAGATAAGGATATGAAGAAAATTGGAATTTTAATGATTACTGTTCTATTATCGATATTAGGAATGAGTGGTGTAAGTGCAGCACCAGCTTGGACTAATATGGATAATGCGACTTATCAATTTGTCGATGATGGAACGGGACTCGGTTATTTTGATCTAGCTATTTTAGGCGCTTTTGATCAAAGTCATACTTATGATGTGTATTTTGCACGTTCAGCATCTGATGCACCAGATGTAAATACTAGTAGTTTTATTAAAACGACAGCTAATTCAAGTTCATTGAGAGTAAACTCAGTCAATATTGCTAATAGTCTTTTTGAAGAAGCTGGAGATATCTATGTATGGGTTCGTGAAACGATCGGTAGCGATAAGCAATTAATTGCTTCTGCTGTCAAAGTGGAAAGACCTGATATCATGTTAAGTAAAAGAATTCAAACGAACTTCCTTTATGACTATACGAGAGTGAATATTCTATACCCAAGTGATACAAATAATGCGAATCGAACTGTAAAATATAAAATTGGTCGTGTCACGGATTTAAGTATTGTAAGAGCTATGAACACAACCGATGAAACACAATTGAAAGCTGCTTTAAATCGTTTACTTGCTTATGCAAAAGCAGATGCTGGTATGCATCAAGGAGAAGTTCAAACTGGACAAACAGAATCTATTACTAGATATATGCTTGATTTAGAAGATGATGTTTATTATTATGCATATTTAGAAGTAGATACGGAAGATGGTAAATATTATGCGATCGAAGACGTCAACTTATATCAAGGTCTTAACTGTGAATTAAATCCTAGTTTAAATAATTATACACTTCCAGAATTTAAATGGCCTGATGATTATAGTTGTGAAATTGTTGATGGTGTATATTATGATAAAGAAGGTAATGTTGTAGATGAAGAGACTTACAACAGAGAATGTAACCCAGTAGAAGAAAAACATGTATGTGAAATCGTCGATGGTAAATATTACGGAAAAGACGGTGTAGAAGTATCTGAGGATGTTTATAATGAAGAATGTGGTGAAGTAACTCCACCTATCTGTGAAATTATCGACGGAAAATACTATGGAAAAGATGGTGTTGAAATCGATAAGGAAACATATGATAAAGAATGTGGAACTGATGAACCAGTAGATAACCCAGATACAGGAATTTATATTGGTTATGGAATTGCCGCAATTGGTGTCTTAGCTGGTGTTGGAGCTTATTTACACTTTAAAAAAGAAGGAAAATTCCCACAAGCCTAATATAAAAGACTTCCAATAATTTGGAAGTCTTTTTCTAGAAAGGAGTATTATGAAAAAAATATTAATTTACTTGCGAAAAGATACTCTTGTTTTTTCCGACTGTCAAGACAAAATCGATGAAAAAAATCTGAATAATACGAATGTAATTGATACTGAAAGATTGGTTTTTAGTGAAGATTATATTTTATCAAATCTGAACCTAGTGGGATCCTTTCTAAAACTAGTTGCCATTAAGAATAATATTACAAAAGCAATCATTAAGAAAATGAATGTTACTATCATCAGTCTCAATTTACTAAAAGATGTGAATGTTATAACAAGTGTTACAATGGAAGAAGATCAAAAATTAACTTATGAAATGATCGAATTATTGATGGATAATCCACATTTAGAGAAGATTAATTGTTATTATATGCCATCTTTTCTATTTGAACGTTTGACGATTTATTATCATCGAACTGTTGAGTTACGTAGTGAGAACTTTTTCATAAGTGAGTTTATGGAACAAAATCATCTTGTAACTTATTCTGATATTTTTTATAAGAAAAAATTGACTATTTGTTGTCCTTTCCGAGAAGAAGACTACGAAGAATTAAAAACTTTTTTTCAAATAAATAATTGTTTAAAAGAAATTGTTTTTTGTGGATATTCCCACAATTTATTAGTTTCGGTATTATCCTATCTACCACCACGAGTGAAAAATCTTAAAATTACAATTACACAAATGGATAGTGATGATCTTACTTTCTTAAATGAAATTACTTTTTTAAAACAACTCGAAAAAAAGTATCCGGTTTCGATTCATATCCGTTATTCCAAGGCATATAAAGAAAAAAATATTTTAAAGCAAATCAATCTACAGTTTGTAAAGTTCTTTTGTCTGTTTGTTGTAGTCGTAGGATTGTGTTACTTTTTAGGATATCGTTATCATGAAACAAAAGAAATGGGCCATGTAGAAGCTATTAAAGAGGAATTAAAAGTAATTACAGAAGAAGCTACGGAAGTTATCGAGGAGCCAGATCCCGAAGAACCTTCGATCGATTCTTCAGACCCAACGACGAATGCTTATTATACGAATTATACAAGAGTATTATCAGAATTAAAAAAACAGAATCAAGATGTAGTTGGTTGGATTAAAGTAGAGAATACCAATATTGATTATCCGGTTTTACAAACAGATGACAATTTATATTATCTCAATCATTCGTTCGATGGTAAAAAATCTCTATATGGATGGATTTTTGCTGACTATCGCAATCAATTTGATGAGCTAAGTCAAAATACTATTATCTATGGACATAATGTGCGAGGTACCAACTTATTATTTGGAAGTTTAAAAAATGTATTAGAACCTAGTTGGTATCAAAATGAACAAAATCAAATTTTGAGTTTCCATACTGAAAATGGAACTTATCGAGGTGAAATTTTCTCTATTTATACGATACCAGTTACCAGTGATTATTTAGTGACTACTTTTTATAGTGATCAATCTTTCAATCAATATGTTGAAAAGGAAAAAGAGCGTAGTATTTATGATTTTGAGGTTTCAGTTGAACCAGGAGATCATATTTTAACTCTTTCTACTTGTTATCAAGGTGGCGATAATAGACTAGTCGTTCATGCTAAATTAGTGAAAATAGATTGATTTTCTTTGATGGAAATGTTAAAATGAAAACAGAATGAAATAATAATATTGTAGGGAATTTGTCAAATATTTGGACACATAGTAGAGGGGGTTTTAACCCATCTCTACTTTTTTTTCAAATTGATCAGGGGAAAGATACCCGATGGAAGAGTGAATTCGGACAGGATTGTAAAACCCTT
>CALVRE010000032.1 GCA_944358455.1 uncultured Bacilli bacterium
TCTGATAGTCATAACTATACATATTCTTATCCAGGTGAGTCTCTTTATGTCATGGAGCCAGATCAACAGAGTGTGCTAGACGCAATTGCAAAAATAAAAGAAATTGAATCTGGAAATACGAACACAAGTGAATAATAAATACTTGCGCATCATAAATGAATTTGTTATAATGTTTTTGCAAACAAATAATGATATTTGTATGCAATATGCATACGGGGGGGGGGTAAACTATTACTCTCTCTTTTTTTCTTTTTTGAGAGTAGTGGAATACGATTTAGAAACTATACGTAAAAATACTATTTTTTTGAATTCTTTTATAGTATAATATTCTTGGTGATAGAGTGAAAAGAATATTGACATATGGAACATACGATTTATTGCACGAAGGACATATTAATTTATTAAAACGTGCGAAAGCATTGGGAGATTATTTGGTTGTTGCTTTATCGACGGATGATTTCAATAAAATAAAAGGGAAAAAGTCATATTATTCGTATGATGCTAGAAAGAAAATAGTAGAATCGATTCGTTATGTCGATCTCGTGATTCCTGAAGAAGAATGGGGACAGAAACGAAGTGATGTGTTAGAATATCATATCGATACTGTCGTCATGGGGAGTGATTGGGAAGGAGATCCTCATTTCGAAGAATTAAAAGATTTATGTGAAGTTGTTTATTTACCACGTACAGAGGGAATATCAACGACGCAAATTAAAGCAGATTTAGGAGGAAAATAATATGTTGAAAGTAGAACATGTTACAAAGTATTATGGAGATTTTTTAGCCGTTGACGATTTATCTTTTGAAGTAAAACCAGGAGAAATCTTCGGTTTATTAGGCGTCAATGGTGCTGGAAAGACAACTACCTTTCGTATGATTATGGGATTACTGGATATGAGTAGTGGTAGTATTACCCTGGACGGGAAACCAATTGACTATGATGTCACGGATCAAATTGGATTCTTGACTGAGGAAAGAAGTTTACTTACGAAAATGACGGTAAAAGAACAATGTCTATTTTATGGAACGTTAAAAGGGATGAGTAAAGAGAAAATCTTAAGTCGCTTAGATGAATTACTCGCACGTTTTGAAATTTCTGAATATAAAGATAAAAAAATCAAAGAACTATCGAAAGGAAATCAACAAAAAGTACAATTCATTACTGCTATTATCAATGATCCAAGATTGCTTATATTAGATGAACCATTTAGTGGATTAGATCCTTTTAATGTCGAATTGTTTAAAAGAGAAATTGTCGAGATGTCACAAAAAGGAAGCATGATCATCTTTTCATCACATCGCATGGAACACGTTGAACTATTCTGTAAAAAATTAGTGATCTTGTTGCATGGAAAGACCGTCTTAAAAGGAGATTTAAAGAAAATTAAACAAGATTATCGAAAAAAGACAATTTTAATCAAAGGAGACGTTACAAAAGAAGAGATAGAGAAAATAGATGGTGTCGTAGAAGTCATTGAAAAAGCAGATGAACTTGAAGTAAAAATTGCGAATATGGATGTTTCCGAGAAAGTTTTCCATAAAATCAGTAAAAAGAAAGATATTACAAAATTCGTAGTAGAAGAACCATCGTTGAATGAAATTTTTATTGAGAAAGTAGGGGAAAGCTATGAGAAGTAAACTGAATTATTTAACTAGTATTAGTTTAAGTCGAAAGATTAAAACAAAATGGTTTTTGGCCGCTAATTTGATTTTGTTAGTTGCGATTGTCGGTGTTATTAATATCGATAGTATTATTAATTTCTTTGGTGGTGATTTCAACGAAAAAACACCAGTTTATGTGGTTGATGAGACGAATATGGCTTACGATATGTTTAAAGAACAGCTCGACGAAGCGTCAAAATCTTTGAATAACAGCGAGGAAAGTAGTTATCAGGTTGAAAAGAAGGAAGAGGATGTTGAAGAATTAACCGAAGAAGCAAATGAAAACAAAAATTTAATCGTTGTCACTTTTGATTATGATGAAAATGGAGAACTTTTCGTTCAAGTAATTTCCAAAGGATATATTGATAGCATACCTTATCAATTAGTATCTAGTTCTATCAATAATGTGAAAGTTGCCTTAGCAATGTTGAATTCAAATATTTCTTCAGAAGAACTGGCTCAGATTTATGAACCTGCAAATATTGAACGAGTGATTTTGAATGAGAATGAAAAAGGTGAATCAGAAGGTGCCCAGATGATCATGTCTACTGTTTTCCCGATGATTATTTTACCGTTTTTTATGCTTACGATTTTCTTGGTACAGATGATTGGGGCAGAAGTAAATGATGAAAAAACCACGAGAGGTATGGAAATTATTATTTCCAATGTTTCACCAAAGACACATTTCTTTTCAAAAGTACTAGCTGGTAATTTATTTGTACTCATCCAAGGAGCATTATTAGTACTATTTGTAGTAATTGCTTTCCTAGTACGAGGTGGATTGAGTGGAGACATATTAGGATCTGGATTTGGTGCTGAAATCGGAGCAACTGTAAATCAAATTATGAGTGGAGGATTAGGTGATAAGTTAATCTATATCATTCCTTTAACATTATTACTCATGATTTTAACTTTTATTGGTTATTCCCTATTAGCTGGTATTTTAGCTAGTATGACGACGAATATTGAAGATTTCCAACAATTACAAACACCAATTATGATTATTTCCTTTGTTGGATATTTCTTAGCTATTATGGCCAGTATGTTTCAAGGATCAATCTTTATCAGAATTGCATCTTATATTCCATTTATATCAGCCATCCTATCTCCATCCTTATTGGTATTAGGTCATATTGGCGTTGTCGATGTCATCATATCGATCGTACTTATGATCATAGTCAATTATCTTCTTATTAAATATGGACTTAAAATTTATAAGGTTGGTATTTTAAATTATTCTTCGAAAGGATTATGGAAAAAAATGTTTAAAGCATTGAAAGAGTAGAAATTACTCTTTTTTTCTTCACATTTTTTAAAGAAGATGATATAATGAAAACATGCAAGAATGGTGGAATTGGTAGACACGCAGGCTTGAGGGGATTGTGGAGAAATCCGTGTGGGTTCGAGTCCCATTTCTTGCACCATTGGGAAATCTGTTCGAACTATTCGAACTTTTGATATAGGAATCAATCAGAAATGATTGATTTTTTCGTTTATATGAAAAAATCAATCTAGAAGAAAGGTTGGTGCTTATGATTAATGTAA
>CALVRE010000033.1 GCA_944358455.1 uncultured Bacilli bacterium
AAAAAATAAAGGAATAAAGCAAAGCATGTCTAGCAAAGGAAACAGTATGGACAACGGTTTAATGGAAAACTTTTTTGGACTACTTAAAACCGAAATGTTTTACGATCAAGAGAATAATTATAAAACAATTGATGATTTAATAATTGCAATAAATGACTATATTCATTATTATAATCATGATAGAATTAAAGTAAAATTAAAAGGATTGTCTCCTGTGAATTACAGATTACAATCCTCTAACTAGAAACTTTATAAACTGTCCAACTTTTGGGGTTCAGTTCATTACTGTGTCTATTTTTTTGTAATCAAAAAAGACATCATATGTCTTTTTGCGCCAAGTAAGAATTGATCTCGTTGATATCAAATCCTTTTTGATATAATTTTTCTTTGATTTTTTGATAAAGTTCTTTTCCTTCATATTTACGACTCCATTTTTGAAATTGCTTTTGATATTCCTTTTCTAAAACAGAACTTTTATCAATACCAGTATTTAACTCATCATAAAGAGAAAGAATCATGTCACGATCATAACCTAAGTTGACAAGTTCAACTGCTAGCTTCTGTTTTAATACATAACTAGAATACTTATGATTATGATTCATTTTTTTAGTAATAATCTTGCGTAACTTATTCGTAATCTCTTCTTCATCTAAAGACGACATCACATCTTCTACAATGTTCTCTTCTACACCGAAACGACAAAGATCTCCTTTTATTTTATTGGGGCCATCATTACTTAAATAAAGACGATCGCTCGCGTAAGCTGCACTGAAATTGCGATCGTTGATAAATCCTAAATCCGTTAATTTTTGGATGATCGTCTCTTGATCCTTCGGATCGACCATTCTCTTTTCCAAATATTCATATACTTCCTTTTTACTACGTAACTTCGTCGTGATCATTTTGATCAATTTATTATAAATATCATAATATTCCGTATCTTTCGTCAGTTCCACCAAAGTTTTACTATCGACTTCCTTCTGAAATAATAAATGATTTTTTAAAATGACATCATCATAAGTAACGAATTTCTCGTGGTTATCGAACTCAATACGATATTTTCCACTATTCGTTTTTTTTATCTTTTCTACTTTCATATAACCACCACCCTTATTATAGCAAACATTTGTTTTGGCTACAAGAAAAAGACACATTCTTATGTGTCTATTTTGAGTTCATTTTACGTCGATAATAATTTAAAGAATAAATATTTTGATGGTCATAAAAAAAGTATTCTAATTCTCTTGGAACATGAAAATCAACAAGTTGAATGGGATGAAAATGATGAGCTTTCACCATATTGTTTTTCACTTCATAAATAAGATCCGTATCGACTGGATAAATATAATAATGATTACGATTGTTAGAATCCATTATCCACAAAAAATCAGGATAAAAATATAATTCATAATTCTCATTTGATAGTTGAAAGCGATTATGTGGTGGGATATGATCAATCGAGCGAAAGAACTTAGATAGGAATGCGGATTGACCCAGTTCTTGTTTTAAATGAATAAGCATTGAACTATCAGGATGAGAACTGATACATGCAATTTCACCATGATGATAAAAATAACACATACTTTGTCGTTGTAATGGTATATAGAGTAACAAAACAGAAAAACGATATTCGAGTTGTTGAAAAGAATAAGTAAGTGAGGATAGTTCTGGATATTTATTTTTTATATTTTCTAAATGATAATAAAGCCAAGGTAAATTATAAGACTCTGCAACCGTTTTTTGCTTTAAAAAGGTGTTTAATTGCTTTTTTTCCATCAAAATGCTTTTGACTTCCAATAATTTTTTATCCATGATATCATCCACCCTTTCCGAGTAGATTCATTATACTATATTTCATTTAAAAAAACAAAAAGACTTAATCATTATGTAAATGAATTAAGTCTTTTGCTACTTCTTCTAATGCTCTACCAATATTCTTTTTTGAAACATATTCACTCTCTTTTAATTGATAGTGACCTGTTTCCTGCATCTCTTTGGCACGTTTTGCTACAATATTGACGAGTAAATATTTAGATCCTACTTGACCCAATAATTTATCGATTGATGGATATATCATATTTCACTCTCCTTAATTTAATCATATAATATATTTTTAGTACTTTCAAGGAAATCCCATTATTTTGACATTATTTTACAATAGATAATATAACGCCGACGATTTCTGTAATCGCATAGATAATTAAAAGTAAGCCAATCGTCGATAACACCAAATTAGAACGAAGCACGATATAAAGTCCACATGCGAATAAAAGAATGGCAATCACAAGCCCCCTCTTCCAAGTGACGACTTGTAAATTTTTTAGATCGATCGCATGCTTCATCGTAATGATTGAACGATATAGAATCCAACTACCTAATAAAAGGCGAATGGCAAGTTCGATCGCACCAGCACAAAACATGACGATAATACCAATCATCACACTAATGATACCACTATATAAACTATCCATATTTGCTTTTCGATCAGAAGAACGATAGTATTTAAGCAAATAAATGGCACCTAGTAAAGCAAAAAATCCCCCTACAATATATGCGATAAACTGTACAACTCCACCAGGATTCGTAAATAGAATAATTCCTAAAATTAGAAATAGAGCTGATACTACAATACTCATTCCTTCTTCTTTTTTCATTTAATCATCTCCTAATTCTCTTAAACCGGCAAGGATTTCCACCATTGCCCAAGTATCCTGCTTACAATATTCTACTAATTTTTGATATTTATATTCATAAATTTTCGGTTCTAGTTTTGGAAAAGAGGCATAAGTAACCATCGCTTCCGTTCCATTACTCACTTCCATTCCCTGATAGGTAAGATTACTAAATAAAGGTAGGATCTTCTTGATCGAGAAAGAACCATTCATATATTCATGATAATAATTAAACTGTTTGGCCTCTTCCGATGAATAACCCAATGCTTCATAAAGTTTGGTATTTCCTCTGATTACATACATCAAATCAAAAATCATATCTCTCATTTTCAACAATTTCGTTCGATATTCCGGGAAAATATTAGCTAGTTCCTTGAGACGTGTTTTTTCGAATGATTCATTGTAAACCAAGATCGTCCCGCCATGATCCGTATCGATCCATTCACATAATTTTTGCACTAAATCCAAACGATGATCCAAATGATCAGGAGCTAAATAACCATAGTGATCTTGCTCTTTATCACATACTCCTGGTTCTTTTTCAATATGTAGAGAAAATTGGAAAATCGATTGGGTATAAGGACTTTCGCCATAAAAACGAGGAAGTGGTGAATTAAAGGTTTCAAAATCCAAATGATAGATAGGATAATGAATGTTGCAGATTCCATCGGCAATTTTTTTTCGATTGATATAAGGTTTATGATTCATGACAACATTCCTTTGAATTTTATTTTTCTCTCGCGTCAAATAGGTTTCTGGCAAATCGGTCATCTTGACATAGCCATCATTGATGAGTTCAAAAGTCGTATGTTTCACGCCATTTGGATCTTTAAAACCAAAGTGGTTATCGAGATAAGCAAAAAGAGAATTCTGTTCAGGAACGATGTTCCAACATACAGGAATAAATTTGCATTTCGTCGTCTTTTTCTTTTCACAGTATAGTCCAATTGGATAAGGATTCTGATTCAAAACTTGAAGATATTGTTCGATTCGTTTACGATCTTGATCAATTTTATCTTGCATATCTTTTGTTACACTTGTCATATCAAGATAAAGAATAACGTCATTCCCATTTACATCTTTTGGATAAGTAGGAATTCCATCTTCTTTTGGCAAAACATAACGATGATTCAAAACGGCTAAATAATAACGAATCGTCGGAATCTTATCTGCTTGACCATGTTCCATCAAATCATGTTCGATGATATATCTCTGCACAGCTAAATCGTAAACATAATGCCCAACCGATGTATAACGATCGAGCAATTTTGCTCTTTCTCGTTCATAAATGTTTGGACTCATCCATTCTGCAATATCCATATTCAAATCTTCTAATAACGCATACGTACCATCCACTTTTTTTTGAAAAATAGAATGATCTTTACTTCCCAAGCTGAGATACTGGTTACTCGTCGTAGCCTTTACTTCGATAATTCGAAACGTATTTTTTACTTCATTATAAATATCGACATAACACAAATAACGAATGCCATCGATAAGCGTATCAAAACTTTCTTGATGAGCTGTATCTTTGGAATATACGAAGCTACCATCAAAATATTGATGAGCGATCTTTCCTGCTAACAACTCCACATGACGATAAAACGGAAGCATAATCTCCATCTGTTCATTTTTCGTATCGATCAAATCTTCCCCGTTTTCATCGATCATCAAACTCGTAATTTCATTTAGATCTTCCCATTCTTCTTGCTTGCGATACTCTTCTAAACTGATGGAACTAACTAACGTTTCTTTTTTGATATCTTCTAAAGCAATATAACGTGGACAACGTGTATAATTAATAAAATTAGTTTTCGTAATTGCCATTCTCTCATCCCTTTAATACTTGATGCATCTTCTTCATGTCTTCCATTTGATAAAGATGCTTTTTATTTTTTCCTAACTTTTCTAATTTATAATAATAATCTTGTACGTATAAAACTTCACTTTCCGAATCACCAGAAAGTAACAAAATCGACAAATTATCGAATACGACGAAAGAAAATAGTGGTACATCTGGTAATAATGTTCTTATCTTTTCCATATCTTCTTTCTGAAACAAGAAAGGATTATGAAGACGTTTCTTTTTATTTTTTGCTTCCCAGTAAGTAAATTCTCCGACTTCTTTATTTCCTTCGACATGAACACCCGTAAACGGGAAAATTTGAAATAACAAGATTCCAATTTCCGTCATGGCAATAAGCGAAGAGTGATACTGTTTATCTTCGAGAACGATACTTTCAAACTCTTGTTTTTCTAACATACGTAACAATACTTCTCGCTTGGCATCGATCACTTCACGTTTCTTTAAAAATGAAAAATAATCATATCCATATTTATAATGACGATAGATCATACGACCAACAGTAAAAAGAAAGGCCAAAATTAAAAACGGATAGAGAACACGAAAAGCAGTACTGATAAAAATCCAGATCGCATAAAGTAAAATGGCTAGTATTTGCATAGCATACCCTCCTATTTGACAATTTCATGAATAAGTGGTTCTGTATTCGTATAATCATCCTCGATCATAAAACAACTCAGTAATACATCTAAATGAACATCTTTTTCATTTAAATAAACTTTCATAAGCTCTTCATCTTGTAAAACAAAATCACCTACTTTTTTGGATAAAACAAAACCAACTCCATAATCGATCTTATCTTCTTTCGTCATTCTTCCTGCTCCGATCGAGCGAGCTAATTCTCCTAATTTTAAGGCATCGATATGATTGACAATTCCACTTTTCGGAGCTTTAATCGAAAAGATTTTCGGACCTACTACCAACTCATCTAAATTTCCTTTTTGTGCTTTCACAAATTCTAAAAACTTTTGATAAGCCTTTCCGTTTTCTAAGTTTTGCTTTACTAATTTAGAAGCTTGTTCCATCTGACACTCTAATCCTAAACTCACCATAATCGTAGCAAGGGTCAAAACCAATTCTTTTAAATCTTCTGGTCCTCCGCCTTTTAACACTTCGATACCCTCCAGTACTTCTAGAGCGTTTCCGATCGCACATCCAAGTGGTTCACTCATACGCGTAATCACACACACGGTTTCTTTTTGATGAGAATTACCGATATGAACCATCAATTGAGCTAGCTTTTTCGCTTCTTCAATCGTCTTTACTAAAGCTCCATTTCCCACTTTGACATCGATGACAATTTTATCAGCCCCGCTCGCTAGTTTCTTACTCATAATACTAGAAGCGATTAATGGAATTGATTCTACCGTTCCGGTCACATCGCGAAGAGCATATAACTTCTTGTCAGCCGGGACTAAATTACCTGTTTGACTGACGATAGATAGACCAATTTCATTTACTTCACGAATAAAATTCTCAACTGACAAATCAACCTGAAACCCTGGGATCGACTCTAATTTATCGATCGTTCCACCAGTATGTCCTAATCCTCTGCCACTCATCTTGGCAACAGGAACTCCACAACTCGCTACTAAAGGTGCTAGAATTAACGTCGTCTTATCTCCAACTCCTCCTGTCGAATGCTTGTCAACTTTAATACCAGAAATCGAAGATAAATCCATCACTTCTCCACTATTCAACATAGCCGTCGTCAAATCGACAACTTCATCTTCATTCATACCATTTAATACAATCGCCATAAGTAAGGCACTCATTTGATAATCTTTAATAGATTCATCTAGATAACCTTGAATCATATATTCAATTTCTTCTTTCGACAATTTTTGCTTTTTCCTCTTTTTGTCGATTATTTCTAATATATTCATATTCTCACCTATATTCATTATAACATGCTTCTTATCATATTCTTCTTTTATATACATTTTTTGACACAAAAATACAACTCCATGAGTTGTATTTATTTCCGATTTTATTTTTCCATCTTTTTCGCGATAATATCGACCGTACGTTTCGGATTTTCACACAATTGATTATACAGACTACGATGATTTTTCAGTTCGTTTAAAATTTCAAAATCTTCCTTTGCCATTTTCGCACCATAAGGTTCTCCTTCTTCACTTACAACAGAAGTTTCAATTCCCAGTACATAAGATGGTTCTAAATCTAGTACTTCGATCAAATCTAAAAATGTTTCTAATGTAGGCGTTCTCGTTCCCGTTTCATATCCACAAACTGATACTTTTGAAACATTTAATAAATCTCCTAAAGCTTGTTGACTCATACCTTTGGCAAGTCTTGCTTCTTTTATTCTCTTTCCAATTAACATATTCAGTTCCTCCGTTATCCATTTGTTAATACTATTATAAGCAATCTTTACATATTTTGAAAGAAAATTAATTTTTAGTTAATTTTAACTTGAAGTTAATTAGAAGTTAATATATAATAGAACTAGGATGGTGATAAGATGGAACGATTAAAAGAATATCGTTTAAAGTTTCATTACAGTCATAGACAAATGGCCGAATTACTATCGATCAGTAAAACTTATTACTGGCAGTTAGAAAATAATAAAAGGCGCCTTTCTTATGATATGGCTGTAAAGATGGCAACCATTTTTGGAGTTACGCCTGACCACCTATTTTATGAGGAATATAAAACCAAGAAATAATTCTTGGTTTTATATTTTTTTCTGCATTCGCTCCAAGATTCGTTTCGGATCCTCACTGATTTTCTGATAAAGTTCTGGATATTCTTTTAAGGAACAAAGAATATGAACATCGCTATGTGATAGATGAATAACCTCCTTGTCTATAACCGTTTCTACCTCATAGCCAAGTAATTCGTTGGGTGTTAATTCAAGCGCTTTTAATAAGCGATAAATCGTATTTAAAGTTGGGGATTTTGTTCCTTTTTCATATCCGGAAATACATACCTTACTGACACCAATTTTGTCGCCTAATTCCTCTTGGGTCCAATCTCTTTTTAAACGTTCTTCCTTAATTTTCGTCCCAATCATCCTATCACCTCGTTATCTCTGTGTTAATTATATTATAACAGGTAATTAGCTATTTGAAACATAATTAATCATTAGTTAACGTTTTTTCTACTATTTTTCTCGCTTTTCTTTCGGTTTTGATGATAAGAATGTAACTTTTTCTGCGACAACTTCTAAATAGGTCCATTTTGTTCCATCCATTAACTCACGTTCCTTTGATTGAATACGGCCCTTCACACCCAACAAATCGCCTTTTTTGACATATTGAGTTGTATTTTCAGCAATTCCTTGCCACAAAATACATTTGACAAAATCAGTATCATATTCACCATTAGAATTTTTATAACTTCTAGGAACAGCTAATACAATCGACGTCACTTTCCTACCGGTATCCGTCTCATAAAGTTCTGGTTCCCGGACCATTCTTCCAACGATTACCAATTGATTCAACATGTTCTACCTCCTTTCTGTAGCCACTATAACAAAAGAAAAGAAGGTGAGCAAATGGCAAATAATAAAACATTTTTTGAATTCTTTTCCATCAAATATAAAAAACAAAAAAAGGAATTCCAGAGAATCCTTAAAAGTAAATCAAAGTGATTTATAAGTTATTGCCATTTAAAAAAATTGAATATAGAACATAATTGAAAGAAAATTGACAGGGAATAAAAAAGCGGAATAGATAATGCAAACCCGTTGAGATAAATCTTATACTAAGTATGTCTATACCTTATATTTGCAATCATCATCCTTAGATAGAAACACTCAACGACTAATTCTAAAATTTCATCAAAAGAGAATCCCAAAACTCTGAATAAATTACAAATTGGATTGAACTAATTGATATACTATATATTAAAATCAAAAACAAGCGAAAAAAAACATCGATTAATGATCGATGTTGTCATAGTTAACTTTTAATTTGACATAGAAATTTATTCAATCAATTCTTTTGTCTATTTTTCACAACTCATATTAAATTCTACATGGTCGATATCTCTACCATTTTCTGCCAAGATTAAACGAACATAGGAAGTCGATGTACAACCTTCTAGTTTGCTAAGATCATAATTCGCTCCACCATTCGCATTTACATTTTCTAAATTAGCAATTGTAATTTCTGGAACATCCAATCCTTCCACCTTGTCCAAAATATAGGTTTCATAATAATCTCTAGCATATTCTTCCATCGTTTTTTCGTAAGACTCTTGTTTACCTTCACCACATCCGACAGCAAGTACGCATAACAAAGCAGCGCTTGTTACAACCATTCCTTTTTTCCAATGTTTCATTTTTTTATTCCTCCTACTATACGCATTATAACACACTTTTATTTAAATTAAAAGTAATTTTTCAATAAAGCATTTAATTCGACAGCATATTCCATCGGTAGTTCTTCGCGAAAGCGATCGATAAATCCCATGATCAATAGTTCTTTCGCCTTTTCTTCATTTAAACCTCGACTCATCAAATAAAACAATTGCTCTTCACTAATCTTTGAAACGGTTGCTTCGTGTTCCAAATAGGAAGTCGGATTTGATACAACATTTTTAGGAATCGTATCGCTTTTCGAAGCAGGATCTAATAGAATCGTATCGCATTTTACGACACTTCTCGAATGATGAGCTTCTTTTTTGATTTTAACTTCACCACGATAAGATGCATTTCCTCCATGAGCAGCAATCGATTTACTGATAATGTTACTCGTCGTATAAGGCGCTAAATGGATCATACGAGCTCCTGTATCCTGAATTTGATCATGCGTTGCAACCGCAATACTAATACAATTTCCTTTTGCATATTCGCCTTTTAAAATACAGCTAGGATATTTCATATTCACTTTAGAACCGATATTACCATCGATCCATTCCATCAAACCATGTTCTTCTACCAATGCCCGTTTCGTCACTAAATTGTAGACATTGTTCGACCAATTCTGAATAGTTGTATAACGACATTTACTATTTTTCCCCACGTAGATTTCCACGACAGCAGCATGTAAAGAGTCCGTCGAATAAGTAGGTGCTGTACAACCTTCCATATAATGAAGCTCACTATCATCATCGACGATAATCAACGTACGTTCAAATTGCCCCATATTCTCACTATTAATTCGAAAATAACTTTGTAAAGGTCGATCAATCTTCGTATGAGGTGGAACATAAATAAAAGTTCCTCCACTCCAAACCGCACCATTTAAAGCCGTATATTTATTTTCATCGTATTTTACTAGACGATTAAAATATTTTTGAAATAATTCAGGATATTTACGTAAAGCCGTATCCGTATCACAAAAGATAACATGCTTTTCTTCTAATTCTTTTAACATATTGTGATAGATAACTTCACTTTCGTATTGTGCCCCTACTCCCGCTAAATATTTTTGCTCAGCTTCCGGCAAACCAATTTTATCAAATGTATCTTTAATCTCTTTCGGAACATCTTCCCACTTATTCGATACATGATCAGACAATCGTTTATAATAAGTAATATCATCGAAGTCGATCAATAACTCCGGTCCAAATTTAGGCTGTGATTGACGCATAAATTCCTTGTAAGCATTAAGTCGAAAATCCGTCATCCAATGTGGTTCTTGCTTAATCGCAGAAATTTCCAACACTTTATTCGCATCGATTCCCTTTTGATTTGTATTCTTCATAATATCACCATATATTCATTATTAGCCCCTAGTCATTCTCATAACATCTGTTATCCCGTTACGCACAATAGAAAAACGAATTTGTTCGATCGCTCGTACAAAACCGTATCTTATTATTTCTGTATTACCATTATAACGATAAAAACGTATGTTCGTCAATGATTTTTACATAAATATTTATGATTATCTTGTAGTAAATCAAAACACATAAAGTCTAGCGCCTAGATCCATTTCGAAAGAATATTGATTCCTATAACGGCATCATTTTTTTATAAACAAAAAAGAAGAAAAAACACAAATCTCCTAATTCTTCTTTGTCTCATTTCTTCTTTTTAAACGCAAATGCAATTGTTTCGCATTTTTTTCTGCTTTTTGCTTTTTTGTACAATAAGAACGAAAATATGGTAACCAAAAACTTTCACTTTCAAAATCCCAATTCATGTCGTAAATTTCATTATCTTTTACACCTTCTAAAGAAAGGACACTATCATAAATCGTTTGGCCATTCTCCATGCGACGAAGCCAATGTTCCAGTTGCCATTTACTATATAAAACTTTGAAACCTTCACCAAAAGAAACTACTCTTTCATAATGTTTATTTTCTTCTGTCGGAATAATAGGCAATTCTTCTCCCGTAATTAAATCAACCATATGATCATCTTCTTGAATTCCAACGAAAATGGGTTTACCAATTTGATTGCGACAGCCTAATTTTGCTCCTGCTTCTTTCTGATAGATAAATTCATCGTATTGAGAAATGCGACACCATTTTACTTTTTCTTTCATATGTCTGATTTCACTGTTCCAAATTTTCATTTTGACTCTCCCCTAACGCTTTCTTCATTCCCCACCAAGGAAGAAGCGCACATTTTTTACGATTTGGTTGACGAGCAATATCATGATAGACAACTGCTTGTTCCAATAGTTCCGAATCATATTCTTTTTCATCGATCATATTTTCGAATTGACAATAAATTTGAATCGCTTCGTCGATCGTTTTTCCAATCAATGTATCGATCATAATCGATGTCGAACTTGTACAAATCGCGCAAGCTTCTCCATCGAAACGAATATCTTGAATACGACCATTTTTAATTAATACTTCCAGATTCACTTCATCGATACAAGATTCATTATTCATATTAACACTAATATAATCTTCGTGATGTTGCAACCCTCTATTCTTAGGATTTTGATAATGTTCTAAAATAATACTTCTTTTCATATTTGGATCCATACAACCACCTCGGTAGGTTTATTATAATACAACCTGTGAAAAATAGCAATTATTTGATCGTAACTCCTTGATAATAATGGGTTAGAATTTGGTCATAACGATATCCTGCCTTGGCCATTCCATTCGCTCCATATTGGCTCATTCCTACACCATGACCCCAACCACGAGTAGTAAAATAAACCGAATCACCTTCCACCCACATATCAAAATCTCGACTACGAAGACCAAGTTTATTATATAAATCAACACCCCGAAAAATTTGTGTACCAATTTTGATCGTCACAATTCGATTCCCACTACTGCGTTCTAATACTTCGATTGGCGTATCCTCGCTTAACTCGATTCCCAAACGATTACTGACATCTTGACGTGATTTTACAACCGTCTTTAAATATTCCCTCGTACCGACATCCCATGGACTATCGACACTCACTAAGTAAGAAAAGGCATTCCCCCACACCTCTTTCGCATCTTCCGTTCTACCATTCGAAGTAGAAAAATAAACGGCATCGATCAACTGATTGTGATAATAGATCGCCTTCCCTTGCGTATCTAACACCGCCTGTTTTACTTTATTATAATAAGTTGTAAAACCATTTCCCCATTCTTTTTTTAATTGATCAACATCTTTATATACTTGATCCTGAATGGTATCGGTAACCGTTTGATTCTGTTTGATTTTCTTTAACACATAAGTTCTCGCTGCTACCGCTTGTGCCTTCAGTGCCTCTATCGAAAAAGAGGCTGGCATCTCAGCTGCAACAACTCCAATCACATAATCTTCCAGGGCAAGCTGAATAATCGTACCATTGCTTCGAATAACCGTCACTGGTATTCCAATCCCTGTCGTATAAGGATCTTCTGGACTCGTCGGTGTCGAAGGTGCTTCCGGTTTCACGACTGGTGTAGACTCTTCCACTGGAGTCTCATTAGGAGTAGAGATAGATGGACTAGAAGTACCAGTCGAAGGTTTTGATGTTCCCGTATCAGTGGATGGTTTAGACATGTTTAGATTCGCCGATGGATTAGAGGTGGTAGAAGAATTCGTATCTTCCATCACCAATTCATTTTCGACATTTTCGGTTACCTCATCTTCTACATCCACGATCTCTTCTCCGTCTGATCCCTGCTCTTCTTTGGAAGGAAGCTCTTCTTTTTTATCGGGTAACAATACCTCGGTAATTGAAAGAGTTGGTAACCCATTCGGCTTCTCAGGAAACACAAAATCTGGATAATTCGATGCTACCAGTAAAGAAGTAACTAAGATTCCATTTACGACCAAAGCAACCTTTTTTCCACGAAAACGAATTTTACGATCTTGAATATATTGATTGATTTCACCAATCAAATTTTTTCCTGTCTCACGAACCGAATCTAAAATACCAAATTCATAATCATGATTCACGTATAAATATAATACTTCTTCTCCATCCATTTTACGAATCTCATATCTTTCAAACATAGTATCACCAATACTAGTATGGAAGATAAGAAAAAAAAATATCCAAATGGATATTTATCTTGCTTCGACAATTAATTTAATAGCCGTACGTTCTTCTCCTTCTATCACAATATCAGTGAAAGCAGGTATACATACTAAGTTTTTGCCACTTGGTGCGACAAATCCCCTACAAATAGCGATTGCCTTAATCGCTTGATTGAGTGCTCCTGCCCCAATCGCTTGAATTTCAGCTTCGTTCGTTTCTCTAAACACATTAGCCAGTGCTCCTGCAACTGAATTCGGATTGGATTTCGATGAAACTTTTAATGTTTCCATGATTTTAATTCCTCACTTTCTACATTAAAAGTATATGAAAGGAATTTCAAAACATGACTTAATTAAAATTGATCAACACTTGTACAACTTCCCTACTACTTCCAATTCGAACGGGAATTCCCCACATTCCAACTCCAGAAGTTACTAGTAAATCGTAAGAAGGTTCCTGATAATAACCATAAGCATATAAATGAACGAGATCATAAAAAGGTTTAAAAGGAAAAATTTGACCATTATGAGTATGCCCCGAAAGTTGTAATATTTCACGGTCGTAATCAGAAACATCTTCATAATAAGGTCTATGATCAAGTAGTAAAATTGGCAAATCTTCGGTCTCCATTAAAAGATCCGATAATGCTCTTCTCTTTGCTAGACGATCTTTTCTTCCGACAATCGTAAAAGCATGTTCAACATTGACTACTTCGTCCTCTAAAACATGAATACCAGCATGTTCCAAAAGTTTTAAATCTTCTTCAAAAGTAGAAGACAAGTATTCATGATTACCATACACATAATAAATACCATATTTAGGATTCCACTCTTTCATCCCTTGAATCCATAATTTTTTTTGTCTTTCAGAAGTGCTTTCATCGAATAAATCTCCCGTTAAAACAATTAATTCTGGATTCCATTCATTCGTACGATCAACAATCTTTAAAATTTCTTCATCTCTTATGAAACCTCCAATATGTAAATCCGATAAAAAAGCAATCTTTAGAGAAGACAGATTCGATTCTCTTTTTTCCATCGTAATATGATAAGAAGTAATTTCCAAATGAGTCCCATTCCAAAGACCATAAAAAGCAATGACAAAAGCAAGGCAAAAAAGAAAAAAGTTGCGATGAAACCATGAAACTGAAAAAGCACCTTGTTCCTTTTTAAAAAGATGTTTCCAAATAAAATCTAAAACATCAAAAAAAAGAAAAAGAATACAAGAGTAAACCAAAGTAGCTACATAAAGTCCTGCCACATAAGATAACACTTGAACCCAAACAGAATCGATATTGCGACTAAAATATAAAATAAAGTAAAGCCCTGTCGGTATCAAAAGACATACTTGAAAAAATTCAATAATGCGAATTTCTAATTTAGAAGCATGTCTTCGGTAACGATACCATAAATACCAATTTGCCATTACTACTGCTAAAGCTGTCAATAACCATCCCATCGTCATCACCTTATTTCTATTATACAACAAAAAGAAGAGCTATACTCCTCTCTTTTCCTTTTCTTCTTCCATTAATTGCATATAAGCCACTTTCCCTACCAGTGTTTTCGGTAATGATTCGCGAAATTCCATCTCATAAGGAAGTGAATATTTAGCCAAATTCTTTTTACAATGCTCGTAAATATCCGCTTTCAATTCTTCAGATGGTTCAAAACCTTTCTTAAGGACAATAAATGCTTTAGCCACCTGAATCTTATAAGGATGTTCAATTCCAATCACAGTGGAAGTTAATACCGCAGGATGACTATCGATGACATTTTCAATATATTGTGGGTATAAATTATACCCAGAAGATACAATCATACGTTTTAATCGTTGCTTAAAGTAGACAAATCCATCCTCATCCATCATTCCTAAATCACCAGTATGTAACCAAACAAGGCCATCTTCATGTTCTTGCAAAGCGTGATTTGTTTCATTAACATCATTTAAATATCCTAACATCACGGTTGGACCACTAACGACCATTTCACCAATTTCACCATAAGGAAGTTCTTCGTGCGTATTTGGCTTTACGATTTTCATATAACTTCCTGGGTAAGGAATCCCGATACTTCCCTCACGATAAATAGAAGGAGGCGTAAGACAAACAGCAGAAGTACTTTCAGTAAGTCCATATCCTTCTCGCACTTGGATATTCGCGCCATGTTCACGCAAGAAGGCATCAATTTTTTTCTTTGCACTAATAGATAGTGAATCCCCACCTGAGATAATACATTTCAAAAAAGATAAATCCATCTTAGCAATATTATCATTTGTGAGTAACGCTTCAAATAAAGTAGGAACTCCTAAAATAACATTAGGGCGATGTTTGGCAAGTAATTTATCAAATGTTTTCGCATTGAACTGAGGAAGCAAAATTGATGTTCCACCAAAAGATAACACCGTATGAATACAGATACCCAAACCAAAACAATGAAAGATTGGTAAAATGGCTAACGCCGTATCACCAGCATGCAAAGTTGCAACCGCTGTAAAACTGGCAATTGCTTCCGCATTAAAATTACGGTTTGTAAGAACAATTCCTTTTGGGCTTCCCGTCGTACCACCACTATATAAAATAGAAGCGTAAGCATCTCCATCTAAATTCGCATCCAGTTCTTGGGCATAATATTTCCCATGATAAAGAAACTCACGCCAATTACATAAATGACCACTACTACGAGGAATTTTTGACTTACGTCCTTGTGTCAGTAAATATCCAATTCCAAGTAACGTTGGCATACTATCTTTTGGTGATACAACTACGGTTTGCCTCACCTTGGTATCCTTCAAGATATTTTTGATATTATCCCAAGAAATATCGATCGTAATTAACATTGTACTTTCCGATACATTTAAATAATATTTAATCTCATTTTCCGCTGATTTTGGATGGATCATATTGGAAATTGCACCAATGCGATTTAAAGCGTAAAAAGCGATAACCGCTTCTGGTGTATTTGGCATACACAATGTTACGACATCACCTACCCCAATACCATAAGATTTAAATGCTTTCGCACATGTTTCAATTTCCATCATCAAATCTTTAAATTGACGTTTTACTCCAAAATAATCATAAGCAATATATTCCGGATATTTAAGAGCGGTTCTACGCAAATGTTCATAAAGAGAATAATTAGGAACCTCTAATTTTTCCTCTACTTCACTATAAAATTGTAACCAAGGTGTCTTTACTTCTGTTTTCGTTGATTGTTTCTTCTTCATAACTTACTCCTAATTGATTGTTTTCATTCATGTCATAGTAGACAAAATAAAAAAAGCAAAAATAAGTTTTATCAATAGATGTCAACATTCTTTCAACATGAATACTTCTCTACTTTTCTTATATTATCATTATATCATAACTTCTTTTAATTGAACATGTATCAAATTAGTAAAATCTGTATATCATATAAAATGAGTAAAAAATTTTATTTTTTTTCAAAAAGTTATTGACTTTTTCTTCCTTTCTGGTAAAATTAATAGTGCCTACTGATTGGGAAGGCTTTAACAAATATGAAAGCTTCGTATGTGTTAAAACCTATTTTATAAATGCGGATGTAGTTTAATGGTAGAACCTCAGCCTTCCAAGCTGACTACGTGAGTTCGATTCTCATCATCCGCTCCATTGAGAGAATTACTCACACTTTCGTGTGAGTTTTATATTATAAAAATATCCTATGTCACTTGTTGATATGGGATTTTTTCATGTTTGAAAGGAGAATTATTGAATGAAAATAACCATAGAGAGATTAGAGTTTTATATAGTGTTAATTAGAAAAATTTAAAGACGAGAAAATAATCATTAAACTATGATAAAATAATATTGGGTGATCACTTATGCAAAAAGTATTTTTATACTTATATCCAATTGAAGAATATACTAAAGTATTCGAAAATGATAATTCTTTAGCAGTATTAAATGAATGTATCCAGAAAAGATATAGAGAAAAAGGATATCAAGTTATATTTGCACTATATCCAGATAAAAATTTATATGGAATTATACATCAACCAAATGATAGAATAATATATACTGATATTACTTTTAAAGAAGCTAGTGGATATAATGAAGATGGGTCT
>CALVRE010000034.1 GCA_944358455.1 uncultured Bacilli bacterium
ATCTTTTGCTATTCTAAGTATTCTATTATAACTATTTATATCTACTAATTTATCTATATTTTTTAATATTTCAGGATTACTAATATATTTATCAGATATAATTATTTTATTATTTATATTTTCTTTAATTAAATATTCTATTAATATATTAGCACTACTTCTATTATTATTTTGCTGATGTCCTTCACTTACTATAAACACTGTGTTATCATCTATAATATTTTTATCTTTCATTATTCTTATATCTTTAGATAATTGTTCTTCAACCCAATCAGCATTTATTATTAATAAGTCATAATGAGATAATTCTTCTAAAGATTTACCAACAAAAATAAAGTTTGTTATGTCTTCAATTGTTTTTGCCATTATATATCACCTTTAAAAAAATTATACCATAGTTTTAGCAATTCATCGAAAAAAGTATACACATTTTACAATTTTCATGGTATTATATGTATAGAGATTAGTTATTCACTAATTTACTTTGAGAGTTTCAAATAACCTATGTTATTGCTCCATTGTCAAATCTGTTCGAATAGTTCGAACATTGATATATAGAAATCAATCTTTCGATTGATTTTTTTGTACTTATAAACAAACGTCATATAAGAAAATTGATAGATTGATTGAAACTATATTGAAGCACATAACGTTATTTTAAGAATATAACATTTTTCTTTATTCGAAAATTCTTTAGAAATAATTTAGTAAGTTTGTTTACAATTTATAAAAGTAGCACATGATGTGCTACTTTTTTTGATATTCTTCATTAAGTAAACTAACTTTTTGATTGTCTCTTCTTTTGCGGAATGATAAGAAATAGATAGCAACTTATCTACTTGATTTTTAATTAAATAAATTTGATCAACATCTTCCATTTGCATTCCTATTTTATCATTTGGAGAATAATAGTGAATATTAAAATAATTATATGCTTCATGAAACTCATCATCTAATACAACATAATAAATATTCGGATATTTTTTTAGATAATCTAAAATTCCTAAAGGACGATCAAGATAAAATGAATCTAATGGTTCGTCAGGAATCATATTAGGATCAATAAATTCAATATCTGTTTGTGGAATTCTAGGGAAAATAGTTTTCACTTCGGAAGATCCAATTGACTGCCATGATGTGATTAAAACAGGCTTTGCTTGAAAACGGAGAAAAAGTTGTTCAATGGCTGCTATATTTTCTGGCGTACTTTCATCAAAATCTTTTGAATCTTTTCCATCTTTCTTCCCTTCTGTTCTATTGAAATATTTATTTCCTGTATTTCTCTTATCTTTTTTAATCTTTCACCACCCGACAAATTAAAATCATTCTCTTCGATCAACATGAAATAACCCAATGACTCATTTTTGATAATCATCCATGAATCTTACTACCCTATTAAAAAATCTATAGAGTTCTTACAATGACATTATAACAAGTTTAAAGTTATAATATTTATTTCTATTGGCAACATTTAGATATAAATTAAGCCAGGTCATTTTTATTATCAAATTCAAATTATAGACTTTTGCTTTTTTCTTCATCTAATATATTATTTTGATTTAAAAAGGAATTTATTTTCTTTAAATCTGCAGTCCAGATCGTTTTCCCATTTTCATCTTTATTAGCAATTAAAAAACTATATGCAGCATCTTTGATATATTTTAACTTATCATTATATTCTTCTTCCAAACTTAAATTAGAATTTTCTAACTTATAATCCTTTGCCATGACCTCTTTAACAAAAAGCCGAAATTTTTTAGAAAATTCTAATTGTTCCGGAAAATAAGTCGCAATAAACTCATCATATTTTGAATCAATGCTCTCTATGTCGTTACCTCTATTAGTTCCTAAACCAAATGGATAATTTTGACCTAACATATCGATTACGGTTTTCCAATTCTTAGATTTGTCATATTTACTGTATTCAATTAATCCTTGCTTTTCTAAACTCTCAAAAAAATGTTTAACATTAACCTGTATTTTATCAATTGGAACTACACTTTGACCATCCTTCGAAATCCATTCCCTATTAATGTATGCTTCCCCTTGAGGTTTAAAAAATTGTTCTCCATTACAAACATGTATTGTCACATTTTTATCAGATATGATTTCATCTAATGCGCCTTGAACTCTTTCATCAATATGATATTTAACTTGATAATTACCATTTTCATCTATATATTCATCAATATGTGCTCGAGCAATACTTGAATTTCTAAAAATAGAAAAGAATAAAGCATGAACTGGATTATCAGTAGCATAAACATAACTACCTTTTTGAGTACTTTCATTAGGATTAATAACATCTAAACTTTTTTGACTTCCGTGATACAAAACCTTGGGAACATATTCAAATATGCTACTATCTTTTCCTAACATAACTTTAATTTCATCTAAACTCATTCCTTCTCTTTTTAACTTCTTCACACGATTTTCAATGGGGAGAAATAATTTCATTTCGTTTTCATATCTAGACATTTCTTTTTTTAATTTTCGATCAGAAATAAGATTTCTTAACTTTAACATATAACCATCTCTCATTCCTACATTATCTTTAAAAACTAATTCAATATTTTTACTTAATTCATCAAAAATAATATTAATATCATCAATCTTTTTAAAGTGCTTTATAATACCTTTTAATTTTTTATCGCTTTTATCCATTCCCATATCGATACCCATAATTGTAATAAACGAAGAAATATCTTCTTTAAATTGAAGATTATCAACATATTCTTCATACATGAATTCGCCATTTTTTGCTATCTTTAATAATTCATCTTGATTATATGTAAAGATTATTTTATCAATTTGTGCTTGCGTTAAATCGTCTGGAAATGAAGATATCATTTGTTTTACAACTTCTACATTCTTACCATAGTTTGACTTAGGATTAGCTAGTCTGTACTTTTTTGCAAATTTTTCGGCATAATATTGAACTAAACCTTCCGTTAAAAAATGCCCAAATTCACTTTTAAGAAATTCTCTTTCATTAGATAAGTTGGGGCGTATAAAATAATGAAATATTTCATGAATTATAATATCACCCATACACACCTTTATTATTTCATCATCACTAGTACAATTACTAAAAGTTTTTGTATAAGGATAAATATGAATCTTGTTATCACCTTTGGTTCTTCCACCATGTGCAGCTGGAACATAGTCAATACTAAAATTTTTTGTTTCTTCTATACCATCTTGTTTACTAAAAAATGCTATGTCCTCTTCTGATGGCTTTTCTATGACAATAAATTGCCCACTTAATAAATTATCTAGCGTTTGTAATTGTGTTTCAGTCAGTGAATTACCATACTGATTTTTAATACAATTTAATATATAATGGCCATATTCATTCAAGTGTTGTCCCAACTTATCGTAATTAATATTCATATCGATTACACATCCTTTCTATATCATAATATCTTTACTGGTTAAATCGAAGCAAATAGCCATCTGGGTCTTGTATTAAAAATTCTTTATCTTCATATACTGTATCCTTTACTTGATATTGATTGATCATCAGTTCTTTAAAGATTTTAATATTTGCAGTTTTTACTTTTTTATAAAAGGTATCGATATCATCGATCGCCATACTAATATTGATACCTCTACCAAAAGGATACTCCAATTTTGCTGTATTCCAGTGATCATTAATTTGCTCGATCATAATTTGATTTCCCTCGAGTTCCAAAAAACAAAAACGATCTTCTACTCTCTCATACATAATTTGGAATCCCAATGTTTGATAAAATTGCTTACTAACTTCCCAATCAGTGACACTTAGTTCTGGAATTAAACGATTAAATGGCATGTTTTCACCTCTTATATATCTTTCACTTCTTCGATTTTTCTTACTTGATATCCAGCTTCTAGAACAGCCTGCCTCAAGGCCTCATCTTGGGTACCATTCACTGTCACAATTGCTTCTTTTTTATCGAGATCAATATTCACATGTTCAACTCCCTCGACCTTTTCTAAAGCATCCGTCACATGATTTACGCAGTGCATACAACTCATTCCTTCAATTATAATACGCTTTTGCACACCTATTTCCTTCTTTCTTTTTATTTTTGGTTCAAAAAATTTTAATCGTAAAGCATTCGTAACAACACATACCGAGCTTAAACTCATCGTTGCTGCTCCAATCATCGGGTTCAATTTCAAATTCCAAATACCATAGAATAATCCAGCAGCAATAGGAATACCTATCGTATTATAGAAGAATGCCCAAAACAGATTTTCTTTGATATTTTTCATAACAGCACGGCTCAAAAGAACGGTTGTAACAACATCCGTCAAGTTATTTTTCATAAGAACGATATCGGCTGATTCGATCGCAATATCAGTTCCTACTCCAATTGCGACACCAACATCACTACGAGCAAGTGCTGGAGCATCGTTGACACCATCACCTACCATCAAAACATGTTTTCCTTGTTTTTCTAAACGATCGATCACAGCTGCTTTTTCATCTGGTTTTACTTCAGATATCACTTCCGGAATATCCAATTCTTTCTGAATCGCTTCCGCTGTTTTGTGGTGATCTCCGGTCAGCATAATAACATGAAGCCCTAACGCTTTTAATTCAGAAATAGCTTCTTTACTATCCTTTTTGATCGTATCGGCAACGATGATTAATCCCAATACTTTCTTATCATCCATCACATAAAGAGGAATTTGTCCTTTTTGAACTGCTTTTTCATAGAGCGCTTCTAAATCCAAATCTTTTCCCTTCATCTTTTGTAAAAGGCGGTCGTTTCCAATATAATAGGTTTCTTTTCCAATATTACCCGATATTCCTTCACCTGGTAATTGTTTAAAATCCGTGACTTTATGAATAACTGCCTTCACTTCTTTGGAAGCGTCGACAATTGCATTAGAAAGCGGATGTTCCGATAACGATTCGATCGATGCGGCAATTTCTAAAAGACGGTTTTCTTTTAGGCGAGGCGAATAAATATCAACGACAATCGGTTTTCCTTCTGTGATGGTTCCGGTTTTATCTAATACAACCGTATCGACTTTACCAGCATGTTCTAACGCAGGTGCGGATTTAATCAGAATTCCCTTCGATGCACCTTTTCCTGTTCCGACCATAATAGCGGTTGGTGTCGCCAGTCCCAAAGCACAAGGACAAGAAATCACCAATACCGAAATGGCAATCGATAAGGCGAATTCCAAACTTTGGCCAAGCAACAACCAGATGACAAAAGCTAATATCGCAATCAAAATAACAACTGGTACAAAAATACCGCTGATACGATCCGCTAATCTTGCAATCGGTGCTTTCGATGTAGTGGCATCTTCTACTAATTGAATGATTTTGGATAACGTCGTATCATTTCCGATCTTAGTTGCCTTTACTTCTAGATATCCTGATTTCATAATCGTCGATCCAATTACTTCATCTTTTTCTTTTTTGGAAACAGGAATACTTTCTCCCGTAATCATAGCTTCATCAATATAGCCCAATCCAGAGAGAACAATCCCATCAGTTGGTATCGCTTCACCAGCACGAATGATCAAACGATCTCCTACTACTACCTCTTCGATCGGAATCGTTATTTCTTTTCCTCTTCTTTTGACATGTGCCATTTTAGGGGCAAGATCCATCAATTTCGTAATCGCTTCACTCGTTTTTCCTTTCGCTCTACTCTCTAAATATTTTCCTAGTGTTATTAAAGTTAATATCATAGCAGCAGATTCAAAATAAAGATCCATCATAAAATGTTCCACCATGTGGAAGTCTTGATGTCCAAGACCATATCCGATCTTATAAATCGCATAAATTCCATACAGCGTTGCAGCTCCTGATCCCAGAGCAATTAACGTATCCATATTAGGAGCAAAATGAATGAGAGATTTCAAACCATTTTTATAAAAATTACGATTGACAAACAATACAGGAAGTAATAACAAAAACTCTGTAAAGGCCAACGTAAGCGCATTTTCCATACCCTTAAACATACTAGGAAGTGGAAAATGGAACATATGACCCATAGCTAAATAAAATAAAAGAATAGTAAATAAGATGGAAACGAGTAAACGTGATAATATAGGATCTTTCGTTTTTTCTCTTTTTTTAGAATGATCACTGCTTACTCCATAACCAATTTTTTCAATCGCATTGGTTACCTGATCCATCGATATTTTATTTTCATCATAAGAAAGAATCATTTTATTTGTTAAAAGATTGACTTCTACTTTTTTTACTCCCTTTAATTTCGAAACCGTTTTTTCGATTCTAGACGAGCATGCTGAACAGGTCATTCCTGTAATCGTCACAATTTCTTGTTTCATAACTCCACCTACTTTTTTTCATTATACCATATTAAAAATCATAAAAAAAGAAGATTATCCATCCGATAATCTTTTCTTTATCCATTTCGACTTTCGAAATATACATCATAACTATTTTGATACTGTGTCATAATAGCATCTAAGAAGGCTTGTTCACTACTTGCACTGAAGCCTTTAAAACTTTTGTTTCCAATGATCGTATAAGGAACACCTCTCGTACTATCTCCCATCGTGGTAGCAAAGCGTTGCATCAAATCAGCATTTTCATCATCATACCAAGTTTCAAATGTATACAACTGATAATACTGTCCATACTCTTCTTCGATACTTTCTAAAAAGGAAAATTGTTCTTCGCAATGAGGACAACCATTGCCCCAAAAGAAATAAATATTGACTTTATTTTCATCGTATGTGACATTTTCCAATACGACATCTTTGAGCATGTTTTCTTGTTTTATATCAGAGGAAGTATCCGTATCATCATAATTCGCTTCATTTTTTAATAATACATATTCCGTAAACCAAGATGCAAAGGAATCAAACAATTGATAACGAGTCGTATCTTCATCGTCGTCAGCTTTCAAATAATCGACGATTTTTCCATCTTTATAGATTGCAAAAGAAGGATAATACTGAATATATTTCTCTAGATTACTTCCTTTGATATCAGAAAAAGCAATTTGATAAAACGTCATTTGATAAACTGTTTCAAACTCTGTTAGCAACTCACTAAATTCAGAAGAAGTCGTACAAGCAGGTTGATAAATAAAAATTGCAAATGATTCTTTATTCTTGATAAGTTCTTCTAGTTCATTACTACCAATTTCGATAAATGCTCCTGCCTCATAATATCGATCCTCTAGATAAAATGGTTCGACTTTTTGTTTATTCAAAATCGCCACTAAACCTACTATCACCAAAAGACTAAAAATAATTAAAATACCTTTTTTCATTTTAAAACCTCATGAAGACTATCAAAATCGATATCGTGATAAGGGATCTTCCAAAAATCATAGGATACATCCCCATAAGATGTATTTTTCACAGTTACATTATTACTACCCTCATAATACCAGTAACCGCCAACATTATAGATTTTATCTTCATCCCATCCTAATGCTACTAACAACGTTTTCGTCATGCCAGCATAACCACCGCCACCACACATCAGAAAGATATTTTTATCTTTGGGAAATAAATATTCTAAAATTTCCATCGATTCTTCATAGTTAGCAATGTATTTTCCATCTTCTTCGGTAAACAGTGTAGTACCAGTATAAGTATCTCCTACTTCGTCTGGTAACCCACTGACATTGACTAAATAAGGATAAGGAACAACTTCAAACCCTTTGACAAATCCAGATAGATAAGCATCCCCTCCGATTGCTTCATAATTTCCTGGATCGACAAGCATTCTCATATCTCGGTACACAGAATCTTCCCTATTTAAATATTGATCGATCGTAGATTCATTAATATTTTTGTCGATACCAAAGGTTCCACGAATACCATCCGTCACTTCTGGTTTTGGTAATTCAGCAAGTTTGGTATTCGAACAGGCACATGCCGTAATACATAAAAGAAGTACTAATACGATCTTATAACATTTCTTTTTCATAATTCATCTCCTTCTGTTATTATTTTACAAGATTCTCGATTTCATTCCAATCACGCGAGAGTTGAAAAAACTCAACTTTTAGTTGAGTTACGATGATATTTCGTAAACACATGAACTTGCTAGCGAAAGTGGAATTTTATAAGTCGTCGTTCGATCATCATAATCCGTCGCATTGATCGATAAATATAAATGATTCGATGAATAATCACTACAAATTTGATTGTAATTATCAACTGTCAATGTCACCATTTGTAAAAACTCTTCTAAACGTATACTTTCTTCACTTTCATAACGATAAGAGCTGATTTTCCGCTCGATATTTTGATCAGTTTCATACAAAATACATTCAATCGTCTTATAATTCGTATTATCTTCTTCTCCACAATAACGAATATTCGTAATATAAATAGAAGATTTTTGATCGTTATAAGCGATCGTGCCCGAAATATCGAAATTATCACAATTGCTTGATAAAACTTTAAAGTCAAAATCATCATTTTTAAAAAGTTGAAATAATGTAAACATCAAAATGGCGAAAACAATAATACCGATCACAATCACAATAAAATAGGGTTTCTTTGTGTTATCTTTTTTATATTCGCCATCGAACAATTCTTCCATACTGACATTAAAATCTTCACTGATCTGTTTGATTAGAGCAATATCTGGCATATTCTTACCAGTTTCCCATTTACTGACAGCTTGATAAGTAACATTGTATTTATGCGCTAAATCTTTCTGTGTAAGATGATTCTCTTTTCTTATTTTTTTTATAAAAGCTCCAAACTTTTCCTGGTTCATACTTCACTTCCCATCTTATCACATCATTCATACTTCATTATTATATCACAAAAAGAGGTATTTCACCTCTTTCTCTTAATCAAGTTCAATTAATTCGTAATTTCTTGTTCCTAATCCAAGACTTTCTGCGTATGGAAGAATTTCTCTTCCTAATTGTCCATCAATTCGCTCTTGAAGCTTCTTAGCTCCTGGATCAGTACTATTCCAAATCATATCGATAAATGCTTGATCATTGGCAACCGGATCTAATGAAGCAACAATTCCAAGATCAGCCATAACAGGATCTCCTTGATGTGCATCACAATCACATTCTAATGATAATGCATTCATGACAGTAATATATAAAATTGGTTTATTTTGTTCTTTAAAATAATCAGCAACAGCAGTAGCCGATTCTGCCATTGATTCGATAAAATCAATTTGTTCTGGAAGATTATTCCATAGTAAATCTGGATTATCAGTTTTACCGGCCGTATGAATATAAGTTTTTCCATTTCTAGAAGCAACACCAATCGATTGATTTTTTAAGTTTGCTCCAAATCCTCCCATTTGATGACCTTTTCCATGAGCTAGATTCAGCATACAATCATAATTCTTTAAATTCTCACCTACGATATCATATTCCAAATGTTTTCCCTTTTTAACAGGAATTTTAAATTCTCCATTCGCATCCATAATATCGACATCAGCATAAGAAGTAAATCCGTGTTCTTCAGCTACTTTCAAATGATCTTCTGCCGTATTTCTTGCTCCATCGTAAGCAGTATTACATTCGATAATGGTACCATTTAATTTCTTTACTAATGGACCAATTAATTCGGGTTTTAAATATCCTTTCGATCCTCTTTCACCAGTTGACACCTTAACTCCGACTTTCCCTTTCAGTTCAACTCCTAAAGCCTCATAGATTTTAATTAAGCTTTCAGGCGTAATCTCTTTTGTAAAGTATACTTTTGATTTCATATTTATCTATCCTCCTATTATTTATTGTATCTATTTTTTCAAATTCATTCAAGCTACTAATCTAATTTGTTATATGCATCATCCGTCACAGGTTCTAACCAAACATTTTCTGTATTTTCTCCTGGAACTTCTACGGCAATATGACTAAACCAAGAATCTTTCTTAGCACCATGCCAGTGTTTTACATTCGCAGGTATCACGACAATATCTCCCGGTTTTAAGCTTTGTGCTTCTTTTCCTTCTTCCTGATACCAACCTTCTCCTTCGACACAGATTAAAATTTGTCCCCCACCACTAGTGGCATGATGAATATGCCAATTATTTCGACATGTTGGTTCAAAGGTAACATTTGCTAATGAAACCACAGAAGACCCGCTTTTTGTAAGTGGCTTTAAATAAGATTTACCACTAAAATATTTAGCATATTGATCATTAGGTTCTCCCATTCCAAACATTCCACCATGAGTAACCAAACTATCATCATCCGCATACACTTCTTTGGCTAAATTAAATACTGCCCACGCATTTGGCCATCCAGCATAAAAAGCCGCATGAGTAATAATTTCTGCCATTTCTTCCTTGGTAATTCCATTTATCTTAGCATTCATCAAATGATGCTTTAAAGAATCATCAAATAATCCTTTCCCCATAAAGACACATATCGTTACTAAGGAACGATCGCGCAAAGATAATTTATCTTCTCTCGACCAAACACTACCAAATAATACATCATCGTTTAACTCGGCAAATTTAGGGGCAAATTCACCTAAACGATCTCTTCCTGCTGTTTGTTTTTGCATATTATTTTCCTCCTTTTTTATGAAAACATTACCATTCGTTTATCCATTTCAAAACGATTTGTAATGACTTTCCACCTTTTCTATTTTCCACTCAAATTCAACTATAACACCGTTTCTTTTTCCATACTTAAATTCTTCTCTAATAGTTGATGATCGTATAAATCAATTTTATAACATAATCTTTCTTTCGCTTTTTCAAGTTCCTGAATTTCTTTTTCAACCTTATGTAATTGTTCTACTAATAGTTGTTTCCTATCTTCAAGTGTTTTATTTCCTTCTTTATATAAATTCATATAACGAATCAATTTATCGATTGGCATATTTGCTTGCCTCATACATTTGACAAACTCGATCGTTCTAAGATCCGTCTCTTTATAATCGCGAATTCCACTTTTATTTTTGGAAATAGGACCAATCAAACCAACCTTTTCATAATACCGTAATGTATCGGTAGAAAGCTGATACTTGTCACTCACCTCTTTGATCGTCATCTTATCACCTCATGTTCATCTTACACCATGGAGTAGACTCTAAGTCAAGGGTTTTTACAAAAAAAGCATTCATAAATCATGAATGCTTACTTACATGTTCCACCTAAACTGATAAACTCTGTTTGAATATTATTCATACTATTTTCAATGTCATCGAAGTTTACATATGATTCTAATCGATCGTGCAGATCAGCATCACAATTAGAACAATTGTAAAGTCCATCTGATTCGATCGTAATCACATAATCCTTCTCCTGCAAGGTACAAGTAAGCTCAGACTTTTGAATGAACGATTCTTGAGGACTCTTTCTTACTACCATAAAGAGGATACCTCCTACGATCATAAGAATTAAATAAAGTAGAAAAAGAACTCCCAAAACCTTTAAAATAGTAATCATAATGCCAGCTAGTTTTTCCACATTACTCATCTTTGCTAAAGCGATATTTTGAATATCATTGCCAACTAACTCATCTAAACTAACCTGATAAAACTGCGATAATTTAGCTGCCTGTTCTAGATTCGGGCTCGTTTCACCTGTCTCCCAATTCGAGATCGTCTGTCTTGTCACTTCGATTTTCTCTGCTAATTCTTCCTGTGAAATTCCCTTCTTTTTACGAAGTTCTAATAACTTATTTGCTAATTTCATATTTTCTCCTTTCCACTTCATTCTACTAAATTTCAAAATATCATTCTACCAAATCTTTTAAGAAGTTTGTCAAATTTGTTTTACATAGAAAATCATGATTCTTCCTCTTTGTTTACTTGAATCGTATTTTGGTTTTGTGTGTTACTAATTTTTTCATAGAAAAGCAAATGATCACTACCAAAGAAAATACGTATAATTCCCCATAGAAACGAAAGAAATAAAATGATTAAAAAGAGGATAATTACAATCATAACAACGACGATCGGTGATGATAAAAACGACAAGGTTTCTAGTAGTTGCAAAATAATATGTGGTATGGAAAACAAAAAGAAATATAAAATACCATAACGCAACAAGTATTGATACCATTTAGGCTTTTTTCCATCTAACGTCGTAATTTTAATATTGACAAATCGTTTTCCCAAGGTCTGACCCTTATAACAACATGGTAACAAAACAAAATAAAGCAAAATAGATAAAATATAAACGAAATTCCAATCATTTATATTAAAATATCCAAAGAAAAAATTCATAAACGAAAGAAGGATTCCCATAAAAAACCAATCGATAGAATAAGCGACAAATCTTCGTAAAAATGAAATTTTAGCACTCTTCTGATAAGCCATTTCATCTAATCGATCTCGACTCGGTAAAAATTTCCAAAAAATAGGTGTAATGACAAATCCCAATATACCACCCAGGGTATTCAACATCAAGTCATCGACATCAAATAGACGATATCCTCTAGAATAAATACCATATAAACCAGTTAATTGTGTTAGTTCAAAAAAGAAACTTAGTAAAAAAGAAAGTAAAATTGTTTTAAACCATCCACATTTAAAATAATATCGTAAATAAACACCAAATGGAACCATCATGACAATATTATAGGCGACTTGATAGAACTCAGGTGATGCGAAAGCATGAAGCCATGTGCGAGGATCCCCACTCACCTTGACGTTGTGAATAAAATCTATGACAAATTGAAATGGGACAAGCTGTGTTCTTGGCGTATTCAATTGACTCACATATTCAAAGGACGGAAGTGGTAAAATGACTAAAAAATAAATATTCGTTAAATACAGAATAAACGAGTAAACAATCAAACTCCTAAGCACTGGAACAGAACCATATTTGTGATATTGATATAAAATATAAGGTATAGTAAAAAGAGCTGCTAAAAAAGGAAATACAAGAAAAGCAACTTGAATAGGTATTAAATACTGACTCATACAATCACTCCTAACAACATTCCTATTATAACATGATAAATCCTTAAAAAAACTTACAGTTTTGTCACTCTGTAAGTTCTAAACTTGGTTTTACTACTCCCATAATAAAAATCATCAAATAAGAAATCGAAAAAGCAAAACCAGCCAAAACATCCGACGCATAATGAACACCTAAATAAATACGACTAACTCCTACCAATAAGATCAAAAGAAAACATAGACCACAGATAAAGAAACGAAGAGTTGGACGTTTTATTTTTTTAAACGCCAGATAAGCAAGTAAGCCATAGCATGCCATACTAATCATGGAATGCCCTGAAGGAAAACTATAGCCAGACTCTTCTATCATGCGAATCCCCTCTGGACGAGGGCGCATAAAAATACTTTTTAATCCTAAATTAAGCAACGTAATCATAATCAAATTAGAAAGCATCCAAATACTATATGGTCGTTTCGGATAAAAAAGATAAAGGAGAAGAACAATTGCGATTAGCCAAAAAGCATTTCCAAAATTCGTAACCACCTTAAAAAAAGATGTCACAAAAGGTGTCTTTACTGTCATAACCATTTGATAGATCGTCTGATCAAACGCATCTAATTCCTGTTCTAGTAAATCCTCTGTAACCATCAAAAAAATGATGACACCAATAAAGAAAAGAAGCCATTTACGATTTCGATAACAAAAATTTTTAATCTTTACCAACATGAGAAACCTCGAATCCAATTCCCATCACATGATATGTTTCTTGCTCTTCTTTCGAATAAATCGCATCATAGATTGCTTTCACTTCTTCTTTACTTTTACCAGAAAATCCTAATAAATCAACCGGATAATCATTTACCAAATCATCGATATTAAAATAATAAGAAAGGCTCCTAATACGTACAATCAAAGACTCCTCGGTATCGATATCGATAAATTTGATCGTATCATCCACTTGATAAGATTGGCACTCTGCATCGCAAAGACGAACATCAACTGTCTTTTTTCCATTCTTCACTGCCATAAAATATTCATGTTTCAAATGGCTTTTATGATTCATAACTTCACTCCTATCTTTTTAATCGAAATTCCAGAAGTATGAACCTCGACCTTTACCTTTTTCTCATTTTTTATCTGACTATACTCAGTATTTTTATTATAGCAAGTTCCCAAATAGGAAGCAAGTAATTATTACCTCTCCATCATTAATCACACAAAATATGAATTTCTTTTTATATTTGTATTGACAAATAACACAACTGCGTTTATACTGTATATATCTAATATGTACAGTTAGAGGTGAATTATGAATATATCGATTCGCAATAATAGTGAAAAACCGATCTATGAACAGATTGCTGATGCAATTAAAACTAGTATCATCAATCAAGAATTACAAGCTGGAGAAATACTCCCGTCGATTCGTAGTTTAGCAAAAGACCTAAGAATTAGTGTCATTACGACAAAGCGCGCATACGAAGAATTAGAACAACAAGGGTTTATTGAAACCATTCCCGGTAAAGGAAGTTATGTTGCAATACAAAATACAGAATTTATCAAAGAAGAACATCGTAGACAGATCGAAAAATTATTGACTGAAATGGTTCATCTAGCAAAACATGCTGATATCTCACAAGAAGAATTACAAACACTATTAAATCTATTTTATGAGGAGGATACTTATGAATAATAGTATTGAAATGAAAGACGTTACCAAAACCTACCCTAACTTTAAAATGACCGAAGTTTCCTTAGAAGTAAAAAAAGGAACTATCATGGGACTTGTCGGAGAAAATGGGGCTGGTAAAACCACTCTTTTAAAATTAATTTTAAACCTAATAAATAAAGAAAATGGTTCGATACGAATATTTGATAAAGACAATCAAAAAGAAGAAAAACTAATCAAAGAAGATATCGGTGTCGTCTTAGATGACAGTTTCTTTTCTGAATATTTTACTCCTGTTCAAATCGGAAACATGATGAAAAAGTTCTATCGAAACTGGGATCAAGCACTCTTCGATTCCTATTTGACGACTTTCCAATTACCATCTAGACAAAAAGTAAAAGAATTTTCACGTGGCATGCGCATGAAACTCCAGATTGCAACTGCCCTATCTCATCATCCTAAATTATTACTTTTAGATGAACCAACGAGTGGTCTCGATCCAATCGTTCGTAGTGAGATTTTAGATATCTTTATGAATTTTATTCAAGATGAAGAAAATAGTATTTTACTTTCTACACATATTACAAGTGACTTAGAACATATCGCTGATTATATTACTTTTATCAATCAAGGGCAAATCATTTTTTCTAAATCTCGTGATGAACTCCTAGAAAATTATGCGATTATCAAAGTAAGTGATCAAGAATTTAAAAAAATCAGTCCAAACGATATCATTCGTTTTAAGAAAAACCGTTACGACACGGAAATCTTAATCGATAACAAACGAACATTTAAAAAGAAATATCCATCGTTCAATATCGAAAAAGCGAATATTGAAGATATTATGATTTTATATATCAAAGGAGAGATATTATGAAAGGGTTAATCTATAAAGACTTACAAACATTACTAGCCTATAAAAATTCGTTGATTTTGTTCTGTTTGTCTTTCTTATTAATCAGCTTTACAAACAATAATTTTCAAAATATATTACCATTCATGTTAATCTTTTTAAGTACGATGAGCGTTATGTCAACTTTCAGCTTCGACGAACAAGCCAAATGGAACCGCTTTGCCCTAACATTACCAATCGACAAAAAAGATTTAGTAAAATCCAAATATTATTTATATCTATTATTAGGAATTGCTGGGCTACTTATTGGTTTTCTAGTGATGATCATACTAACCCTGGTCTCTAACACTGCTTTTTCAATCGTCGAGTCAATCAGTATCTTAGTTGGAACTTTTCTTGGAATTAGTATCTTTGCTTCGATTCAATATCCAATCATCTACAAATTTGGATTAGAAAAAGCGCGTATTTATCTTTTTGGATTAGTTTTCTTATTTGTCGGTATCATCGGTGGCGGTGCTATTCTTTTCGAAAACATGTCTTTTTCATGGCCTATTTCTTTTACTATTCCAACCATCATCATCGAATATGGTCTTCCTATCTTTCTACTCATGATCGCCTTTTTGATCTTATATCTATCATATCGTATCTCACTTCGTATTTTTATGAAAAAAGAATTTTAAAAGGACTTAATCGTCCTTTTTTATTGCATATTTTTAATTAAATTTTGATAAATCGTCTTTAATTCATTATGTTGCGATTCCGTAAGTGCCGTATAAGGATCACTTTGTGAATTTACACTTCCCAAATGATGTCCCACGATCTCTCCTTTTTTGATAAAATATACATCTGGAACATAAAGTGTCTTCTCACCACTACCATTTGATTCCAAGTAGTCGTTTAAATACTCTTTCAGGCGATCATAATCACTAGAATCATCACTACGAATACTAGAAACATCAAAATAATAAACCTTATCGATATTTTGTTCTTGTGCAACTTCAATTAAAACAGGAACAATATTACGACACCAAGGACAAGTAGGAAAACCAAAATAAATGATACCTGTACCACTTTCTAAAATATTAAACACATCTGTACTAGATGCATAAACCATAGGATTATCTTCTGGAATCGAAAGAACAATCGAATTTCCCTCACTATTTTGATAATGATTGTAACTTTCGTATTCTGTTTTAAACTTCATTGCATCCGTTTCGATAGGCTCCTCGATCTCTTCTTTTTTTGTATCACATCCCACAACACCAAACATTAAAATCACACTCATCAAAATAACCAACCACTTTTTCATACGACAAACCTCCAATATTAAATTTATTATACCATAATTTTTCTAAAATAAAAAAGCTTTACTAAAAGTAAAACTTTAACTACTAAAATGGCGGAGACGGAGGGATTTGAACCCTCGCACCAGTTACCCGATCTACACCCTTAGCAGGGGCGCCTCTTCAGCCTCTTGAGTACGTCTCCAGATTCCTAATCATAATATATTACATAACCATGGACATTTAACATTTTACCTTATAATGATTCGTTTGTCAATCAGAATAAAATAAAAAAGTCATTTCCCAAAGATAATCATAATCATAAATAAAATTTAACTACAAATAAATAGTAGCAATCACTTTGCTACTATTTATTTTTCTTTGTTAACGTTGGATGATCTTCTATACATGATTCTTGTTTCTCTTTTAATAAAACTTCTTTTAACTCTTCTAATGCTTGTTTTTGTTCTTCAATATTTAATTTTGGAGATTCATTAAAGTCTTCCTTCTCATTTTCTAAACCTGTACTTAAATTAGCATCATCATTTCTTCTTACTTCTTCCACAAATTCTTTTGTTTCTGCAGCAATAAAAGAATGTGCTACTTCTATCATTGCTTCCATCACTTTTTGTTTTTGTTCTTCTTCCGTCAATTTAGATGCAACTCCACTTGCCTTTAAAACCGTAATATCATCAAGTGACTGGCCATATTCGAAAAATATTTCACCAACTTCGTCACCATCGGTAATTTTAATATAAGAAGTTTTGTTTAATCCCATATCTGACTTTAACTGTATAAGTAAAGCTCGAAACATGGTTGGTTTTCTTAAATATTCTTGTTTTTCTCTTTCGGATAATTCTAATAAAGCATCAATCGCATTTAATTCTTCCAATACCATTGGTCTCATATTATTATATTGAATAACTTTTTCGAAAACTTTCATAATATTGAAAATAGGTACCAGCAACATAAAATTAGATGTCTTTGATAAACTAGGATTGATTTGTTTTTCTAATTCCAACATTCTTTCCATATCGATCTTATATCCGGCATCAACCACATCTTTTACCACTCTTAATTCATTTGCTATTTCCGTACAAAAACTTACGATAATCGTACCAAACCATAAAACTAACATTTCCATTATAATTACTCCTTTAAATCGTTTCATATAATACCACATTCCTATATTTTTATCAAACTATTTCTATATTTTTTTAATAAATAACGAACAATGAAAAAAAGTAACCATTTCTGATTGTTTCTACAGCAAAAATTCTATTCATTTCCCAATCCAGATAACATAATACTCGCACAAACCAGTACAATCATCCATATTTTTTACCATTTCGTTATCTGAAGTAAAACTAGTTTTCATCAATTCTTTTAATCGATTGAAATCAATTTCAATATTTATAAAACATCTGTACTTTAAAAATTGTTATCCGGCTTTCCTTCAAACATCATATATGTTAAAAGCTTTGTATCGTGACAAAAATAAAACTACTCTCAGTTTTATTTTGAGAGTAGTTTTTCTATTAAACTCGACAACTTCAAGTATCAATCAATCTGGTGCAGGAAATGGGACTCGAACCCACATGAATCACTTCACAAGAACCTGAATCTTGCGTGTCTACCAATTCCACCATTCCTGCATAGACTTATTATACAACAAAAAAACTTGCATAAGCAAGTAATTTCTAAATGGTGACCCGTACGGGATTTGAACCCATGAATGCATGCGTGAAAGGCATGTGTGTTGAACCACTTCACCAACGGGCCATTAAATGGCGCCCCAAGCTGGACTCGAACCAGCGACCCCTTGATTAACAGTCAAGTGCTCTAACCAACTGAGCTATTGAGGCAATAAATGGTGGGCCTGACAGGACTTGAACCTGTGACCCCACGCTTATCAAGCGTGTGCTCTAACCAACTGAGCTACAAGCCCACTTTTTCATAAGACTATTTCAGTATACACGATTTTTCATACTTTGACAAGAGTTTTTCCCATAATTTTTTTATTTTTTCCCATTTTCAACTTATTTTCTAGTTTTTAATCGAACATTCCTAGTCTACTATAGTTTATTCCCATTTCGAAAATCTATTCTTTATCATTCTTATTTTCTATTTATTTCATGAAATTCAGAAAATGATCTCTTCTATTAAATTCCAATAAATTTGGAAAAAGGGATTGCGTTTTTGTATAAAATAAGGTAAAATGTAATACGTAACGGGCGATTAGCTCAGTTGGTTAGAGCACCTGCCTTACAAGCAGGGGGTCATAGGTTCGAGTCCTATATCGCCCACCATGCTTTGTCTCCTTAGCTCAGTTGGTAGAGCAACTGACTCTTAATCAGTGGGTCTGCGGTTCGAGCCCGCAAGGGGACACCATTTGATGATTACGTAAACTACACATCTGTGTAGTTTTTATTTTTACATGAATTTGAATAAAAAGAAACGTTCTTTTCCATAATATAATAGGTGACAATATGAAAAAAGAAACATTATGGCAAGTAGGAATTAAAGTAGAAAAAAATAAAAAAGTAATCAATACTCCTTATCAAACAGATATTTTAATTATTGGCGGTGGAATGGCAGGCATTGAAACTGCTTATCATTTAAAAGATAGTAAACAAAAGGTAACCGTTATTGACAGCGATATCATTGGTTTTGGTGTATCTTCAAATTCGACGGGAAAGCTAACCTATCTACAGGAACTTCCCTACCATAAATTAACCCAAACATTTGATTTTTATACGGCCTTGAAGTATTTAGAAAGCCAAAAAGAAGCCATTCAAATTGCTCGTAAAAATATGATTCAAGGTAACCTTGACTGTAACTTCGAAATTGTCTCTTCTTACACGTTTACCAACGACGAAAAGAAAATCAAAGCCTTTCAAAAAGAACAAGCTTTTTTCGATAAAATCAAATTACCATATCAAGTTGTGGAAAGCCTACCTATTCCCTATTCAATTCAATATGGTATTCGTGTCGATGATACAGCCGTTTTTCATCCAGTTAAATACATAAGAGGATTATTAAAAATCATTCAAAAAAATGGCATCGATGTTTATGAAAATGTTCGCGCACTAACGTTAGAAAAACACGATAAACATTATATTGTACATACGAACCGAGGGGATATAATAGCAACTAAAGTCGTCGTGACAACACATTATCCTTTCTTCCTAGATCCTGGTTGGATTCCTCTACGTACACACATCGAAAAAGATTATGTAGGAGCTGCTTTCATCGATAGTGTACATAATTTTAGTGCCATTACAGAAGGAAGCCCAACCGAATCAATTCGCTATCATCAAGATCAAAATGCTTATATTATCTATGCTGGCGAAAGTCATAAAACGGATAAAGCGATGGATACTAAGAAAGAATACGAAAAACTTAAAAAACAAATGGAAGATTATTTACAAGTAACGCCTCTTTATCAATGGTCTACTCACGATGTCATGACCAATGATGGACTCCCTTTTATTGGAAGAATGGAAAAAAATAATGATCATTTATTAATAGCTACCGGATTCAATAAATGGGGAATGACAAATGGTATCATCGCCGGAAAAATATTAAGTGATATTCTATTAGGGAAAGAAAATGAATATGAAAAAATATTTGACCCTAATCGATCATTAAATAAAAAGAAAGTCACTAGTTTTTTTCTAGATGTTTATCAAACTAGTAAATCAATTTTAAAAACAAAACTTCATACCAACAAACCATACTATCCTAACAATGTAAAAATAACACATGAAGATGGTAAAAAGATTGGAATTTATACGGATGAAAATGGAAGAGAACATAAAGTTCGAAATCTATGCCCTCATTTAAAATGTAGTCTAATTTTCAACGAAGTGGATAAAACTTGGGATTGTCCTTGTCATGGAAGCCGTTTCGATATTGATGGTAATGTTATCGAAGGACCTAGTGTCTACGATATAAAATTATAAAAAAAGACAAAATTATTTGTCTTTTTTAATTAAACGAAGTAAATGAGCAGGAACGTTTTCTTCTTCCACATACAGGGTTTCTAAAAGAGCTTCCATTCCAACTTTATTATTCTTATCACGATGAGTTCTTAATTCTTTTAAATAGAGTGCAAACGGAATACTTAAATTCAAAGTTCCATCTTCTAAATGATACGTTACAACAGGTTTCTTGTGTTTCCCTTGAAATACTAAATAAGCATACTTAGAATCCTCACATTGTACTTCAAAAAAGCGATCATAATCCATCACATGAACATTCGTGTTTGGATACTCTTCGATTCTTTTTTGCATTTTTTCTAAAAATGATGTAACGTTTAAATTAGCCATATTGTTTTGCAACCAATGCTGAAAAAAGGAAATATCTTCTGTCAAAGGTGTCGTTTCCAAAAGAAAATGTCGATCTCGATAGATAAGACGAAATAACAAACGTCCGCGGTTAAAAAAACAAACTTGTTCTTTTAAACCATTTTTCTGATATTGTACTTCTTCAATCGCGGTCAATAACTTTTGACTAGGAGATAATGGCAATTGATTGAGAATATTTTGAAAAAAAATCTGAAACTCACCATTAATCTTCTCCGTTTCTTTTATATTATCTTTTTGAGCATTCAATAAATCCGCCAATGAAACAGCATGTGGGTGTTTCATTCTCATTTCAAATGGATATTGAAGATAATACTTCCCTTTTCTTTTTAAATCTTTTAATGTATTCATAGATGTCCCTCCTTTTTGGTATTTATTATTATAACACATCCACAAAAAAAATAACAGAGCTCTGTTATTTTAATTTTCCTTTCACACCTTTTATTCCTTTCGTTCCACTAAAATTACTAAGGATATTTGTTTCGAAAGAAATTACTTTTTTATTTCGATTTTTATATTCTTTAATCGCTAAAGAGATCATATCATCCAACAATTCACGATATGGTTTTCCAACTGGTTCCCATAAATAGAAAGATAAACTTCCTGGAATAGTATTTGGCTCATTGATATAGACTTTTTCATTCTTTTTATCGATCAAGAAATCAATACGGCAGACACCACTTAAATTGAGAGCCTTAAAAGCTAACTTCGCTAGTTCTTGTACTTTTTCCGTCATTTCTTTACTGATGCGAGCCGGAACAATACGATTGGTAGAAGCCATTCCTTTGCTTTTGCCACCTTTACTGCCTCCTAAATATTTATCTCGATAAGTCAAGAACTCTTCGCTCCCCATTACTTCTTCGATTGCTCCCGTTTGTTGATATTCGTAATTACCAAGTACACTACAATTTACTTCGACTAAATGATCGACTGCTTTTTCAATAATAACTTTTTCATCATAACGAATAGCTTCGCGTACTGCTTTATCTAAATCCAATTCATCTTTTACAAATTCGATACCTACACTACTTCCTAAAGAAGCTGGCTTTACAATAACTGGATATCCCATCTTTTTGACATCACGAAAGATTTCATCTTTATGTGCTAAATATTCACAATCATAAAACCATGTATAATCGACAACAGGAAGTCCAGTAGCCTCAAATACTTGTTTCATTACGATTTTATCTTGTCCTAATGCAGACCCTAAAACATCACTTCCAACTGTAGGAACTCCAATTGTTTTCAAATATCCAGCTAAAGTTCCATCTTCGGCATTATTACCATGAACGATTGGAAATGCAACATCGATCGTATCTAATACGCGTTTCCAAAAACCAGTCGTTTGTAAAACAAATTCACCATTTTTATTATAAAAAGTCACCTTTTTTGCATAACGTTTCACTAATTCGAGATCCTTATAAACCTCGATATCCATAAGCATTTTCCCAGCATACCATTGTCTATCCTTCGTAATATAAATTGGTATAATATCATATTTTTCTTTATCCATATGATTCATAGCCTGTACAGCTGAAATAATACTTACTTCATGTTCAACCGTTGGCCCACCAAAAATAACTCCTACTTTTATTTTCATCTTACTTCACTCCTATTCGTTAAATATATCAGGTAAATCATTTTCTAATAGCACATAGGTCTCATGACCTTCACTTAATTTTGTTACAAGAGGGAAAGCCTCTTTTACATCATTCAAAACATAAATATTTTTCTCTTTAAATTTTTCTTCTTTTAAACCGTCATAAATTGGTTTTGTTTGATCCTTTCCAATTAAAATCACAATATCGGCATGATCGGCAATCACATGACCAAATTCATTATTAAATCCATATTGTTCAATTCCAAGTTCGATCATACCAGGCGTTACAATGATTCGTTTTCCAGGCATCATTCCTAGTACTTCAACTGCCATTTTAGAACCAACTGGATTAGAATTATAAGCATCATCAATAATATTAATTTGCCCATATTTCTTTAATTCTAAACGATGTTCTACAGGATTTACACGCTTTACTGCCAATTGTAATTCTGGAATACTAATACCTAAATACTTTCCTAAACAAATAGAGGACAAAATATTATAAATATTATGACGTCCTAATAGTCTTGTTTCAAAATGATACTTCGTTTTATCACCTTTAAAAACACAATCAAAAGAAGTACCTTGATGAGAAAGTTTAATATTGGTTGCATACAAATCAACATCATGATTTTCGATACCGATCCATAAAATCTTACAATCATTCTTTAACTCGTAAGAACGTTGATAAGGATCATCAGCATTTAAAATACCACAACCATCACTTGGCAATGATTCGATCAATTCAAATTTTCCCTTTTGAATATTTTCACGACTACCAAAACTTTCCAAATGAGCAGTCCCTATCGTCGTTAAAATACCATAAGTAGGTTTTACAAAATCACACAATTCTTTGATTTCTCCGCGTTTAAATGCACCCATTTCAGCAATAAAATAATCATTAAATTTATCAAGATAATTATTGACTGTATTAATTAACCCATACGTCGTATTAAAATTCTTCGGAGTCGCAAAAGCAATATATTTGACATTCAAAATATCATTCAAAATATTCTTACTACTCGTTTTCCCATAACTACCCGTAATTCCAATCACTTTCATACGATTTAAACTAGCAAGTTTACGAGACGCTTGATGTTTATAATAATAGAAAACACCTTTTTCGATTGGAACATTGATGAATGCTGCCAACATAACAACAAAATAATGAAAATAGATTAATGCACCCAAAATAAAGTAATAGTAACCAATCAAATTTTCATCAAACCAAATCACCATTGGTAAAATAGCTATTAAGTATAAAAGAAAAATAGTAATACAAAGACGCATGACACGCTTTGTAAAAACAAGTGGTTTTTTTACCTGTTCTTTACGCATTCTCGTAAAGTAAAGATAAGTGACCACCATATAGAAAAAAGCAAATAAAATCATAGCCAGATTGGGACTTACAACAAAGGCAAGACATGCTGCTACGACAAACAACATATCATTATCGACAAACACACGGTAGCGATTCTGTATAATCCATTTAAAAAAACGTTCATCTTCGTTATACCAGTTTTGTTGTAACATATGTAATGCTTTTTTACTTTTTAAAATAAAATAAATCAAAAATGGAATTAATGATAATAAAAAATAAAATCTCATGATTACTCTCCTTTGCTACCAAAAAAACTATACAAAACATTTACTGTTTGATGCAAACGTTCTAAATAAGCATAGTGTGTACATCCTTCATAAGTAACGACACCAGCATTACGAATTAAATCCTCTAATTGATGAGCACGCACGTAAGGAACCGCCTCATCATTAGTACCCCAAATAATCAAAGAAGGACACATGATTTTCTTGCATTCTTCACTAATATCAGTATTGACATGACGTGTCAAAATCTCTCTCATAATAGGAGAAGCATTCCGATAGTCAGTCGAACCAATATGCTTCTTTGCAAAACCTTCTAAATGATTTAAAACAGGTACTTTTTTTAATGATTTTAACACTTTTGTTTTGAAGGATAATTTCGTTACTTCTTTTTTATAAGTAGGTGCAAGTAAAACCAATTTATTCGTATCATACATACTCGCATAAAGTAAACTAATTTTACCTCCAAAAGAATGCCCTACTAAGATGGGTTTACGAATTCCTAAACTAGATAATAATTGTTTTACACATTCTGCATACTCATAAACAGTCCAAGCATATTTTGGCTCATCACTTTCTCCAAATCCAGGTAAATCTAGAATAGTAATATGATAATCACGAGCAAGCAAATCCCCTAGTGGACGCATCATTTGAATATTTTGGCCCCAACCATGTAGGAAAACAACATCTTCCCCTTTTTCATTTCCATATGTGATATAATTGATATTCACATCGTTGATTTTTTTTATCATCTTATCACCATTAACATTATACCTCATTTTTCTATGTTTTTACAGAAAAAATAGAGTGAAATAAAAAATTCACTCTATTTTTTGACTATCTTCGACAAAGAAATAAAAACTAATTCCAAACAAAACTAGAAAAATTAATAAAAGAATTGCTAAGAACGTTTCCGATGGAAACGAAAGAGACGCTAAACATAACGTACTAATATTCGCACTTATATGAGCAAACATCGATAATTTTAAATTACCAGTTCGCATATAAATCCATATAAATAATGTTCCCATAATCAAGGCATAAATGATTTGACTAATACCTTGATGACAGAAAGCAAAAATCAAAGTAACGATCAATGCTGGCCAAAAACCAGAAAATTGTTTCTTTAATTCTTCAAACATAATGCCTCGAAAAACCAATTCTTCCAAAATAGGACCAGTAATACCGATCGTTAAGATTTGCATCCATAAATGATAATGAATATCGCTTGAAACCGTTACTGGAAACAAAAATTGTAACACGATATCACTCGTAACTGCTAATCCTATTCCGATCATAGCGATCAAAAAAAACTCTTTTATATTCCCTCTTTGTTTCTTACGTGAGGTCGACTTTTTATAAAAAAAAGAAAAAAGGAAAATTAATAACATGTTCCACAAAAAGACAATCCACGTATAATCAGCAATAAATTGATTCAGTTCTCTTTGCACTGCAACATCACTAACATCCGATATCTGATGAATCGTTAAATAGGCATAAGTCAAAATAAAAGCAATTAGAAATTGACCAATTCCCAGTAAAACAGGCCAAATGATAACTCTTATAACATCCCAAACGCTCTGTAATAAGCGATTCATCTATGATCCCTTCTTATTATGTTCTTGAAACATTTCTTTTAAAGTTACACCCAAAGTAGCCATATTCTGTAAATCAGATGGAACAATAATTTTTGTTGCTTCTCCATTTGCAAGATCTCTAAGAGCATCAAAACTTTTTAAAGTTAAAACAGCCTGATCAGCCTTTGCCTCTTTTAACAATTTAATTCCCTGTGCTTCTGCTTCTTTTAGTTTTAAAATAGCTTCTGCTTCTCCTTCGGCAATCCGAATTTGACTTTCACGTTTCGCTTCTGCACGCAAGATAGCACTTTCTTTTTCTCCTTCAGCAATCAAGATACTAGATTTTTTTTCTCCTTCTGCTTGTAAAATTTTTTCACGACGTTCACGTTCTGCACGCATTTGTTTTTCCATCGCCTCTTGAATATCACGAGGGGGAATGATATTTTTTACCTCAACACGATTCACTTTAATACCCCATGGGTCAGTTGCCTCATCTAAAATAGCACGCATTTTAGAATTAATAATATCTCTAGATGTTAACGTTTGATCGAGCTCCAAATCACCAATCAAATTACGAAGCGTTGTCGCTGTTAAATTTTCAATTGCGCGGATAGGATCTTCAACACCATAAGTATATAGTTTTGCATCCGTAATTTGAAAATAAACCACGGTATCGATCTGCATCGTAACATTATCTTTGGTAATCACTGGTTGTGGATCAAAATCCTTTACAATTTCCTTTAAACTGACACGATTAGAAATACGATCGACGAACGGGATTTTAAAATGTAATCCATTCGACCATGTACCATAATAAGAACCAATTCGTTCAATTACATATGCTTTGGCCTGTGGTACGACTTTAATATTAGGAATGATTAAAACGGCAGCCAACACGACCAAAATAATAAATAACTCCATACAACTACTCCTCCACTTCTTCTACCTTTAACTTTACTCCATCAATTGCCAATACTCGAACGGTACATCCAACTTTAATTTTACGTCCCGTATCGATAAAAGCAGTCCATTTTTTTCCATCTACTTTTACTTCACCCATATGTTTTCTCGTAATTTCTTCGGTTACGACGCCTTCCATTCCAACAACACGATCTAAATTCGTCTTTTCTCCATCTTTAGCGAGCCATTTTTGCAAAAGTGGACGGGTAATCACTAATAATATAATTCCCAAAACAGCAAACCAACCGAATTGAACAAGAAAACTATCATTGATAAAGGAAACTCCAAGAGCAACCAATCCACTAATCACGAACCAAATAGTGGTCAAATTGACCGTCATCAATTCGATTAAAGTAAGTAAAATAATTATTCCAAGCCATATATAAACCATACTTATCACCTTGAACTCAGTATACTACAAAATATGATAAATGACAAGAAAAAAGAACGACACACGTTCTTAATAAACTAGTTGATATTGAATCTTTGGTTCACGATTTTGCAAGGTTTCCATAGTACCATGAGAAGCTTTTACTCTAACCGTTAAAATGCGGATTCCCATATAATCAATTTGTGTAAGCTCTTTTATAAAACCATTCTCTTTCAATGTTTTTCGATAATATTCAATCATTCGATTCAAGTTTTTTTGATTACTTGCATAATTAAAATAAAATTCCTTTTGCTTTATTTTTTTATCTACAACCTCTGAAAAAAACGGCTTTATCATCAATACTTCCATATCTTCAGACAAATAATTTTTTAAATTGTTAGTATTTACTTGCAAATGACGAAAATCAATTTCATAAGTGGCAATAAAAGGATCACGATATAAGTAGCCATTCACTTCTCCTGCCATAGGTTGTAACACTTGATTAGAATCACGTATGATGATCAAAAAAAGCAATAAAAAAAATAATAAAGCAATTTTTTTCATTTCAATCACCTCATTATTTTTAGTATAATCTATTTTGACAATTTTAAACAACAATTACATAGTGTAAGAATTTTTTTCAACTTCTTGACTAATTAAATCCGCGACATTTTTTTCTAATCCTTGTTTTACTTCATTTAACTGTTGAATTTGAATACTCTTTGGTGGTTCAATGTCTCGTACATCAGATACCTCTGGATCAGTTACCGGTTTAACATCAGAAATCTCTTGAGTATTAACATCTAAAGGTCGTTCGATTTCCGTTGCTTCTTCTTGAACCGGATTCGAAACAGGTTTTATTTCTTCTTCTGATGCTTTTACCTGCTCCATCATTTTTGGAACTGGAATATTTTGCATTTCTTCATCAGTAATAACACCTTCCTTATGAAGGTTTTCTAC
>CALVRE010000035.1 GCA_944358455.1 uncultured Bacilli bacterium
TTCCAAATCGACTAGTCCTTCTTCTAGTACACTTGCTAACGTAATAATTTTAAAGGTACTTCCTGGCTCATAAGTCGCCCATATTGGCATATTTCGATTGATCTCTTCGGTTGTATAATCTTGATAATTGCTAGGAGAAAAATTAGGTCGACTCGAAATAGCCAATATCTCTCCCGTATTCGGATCCATAACAATTCCCCATGCTTGATCCGGATTATATTTCAGCATTGCATTATCCAATTCTCGTTCTAAAGAAGATTGAATATCGAAGTTAATCGTCAGCGTCATATTGATACCATCTTGTGGTTTTTCATAAATTTCGTTCAATTCCAAGCGGTTACCTTTTGCATCGCTAAAATATTTGATCGCACCATATTCTCCCGTTAAATAATCATTATACATTAACTCTAAACCAGACAATCCTTGATTATCAATTCCGACAAATCCCAAAGTATGGGATAATAAAGTATCATATGGATAATTTCGTTTCGATTCTTTGACCAAATAAACACCAGGTAAATTTAAAGCCGCAATCTGATCGGCGATCTCATAAGAAAGACGTCTCCCCTCTGGATGAACACGCTCAATCGAAGTTTTCTTATAGACATGTTCTTTCATCTCATCATAAGTAACTCCTAATATTTCTGCCAATTTCGTCGTGACCTCATCTTTATCTTCAATTTGATTGGGAATTAACACTAACGAAGTTGTCGTTAAATTATTTGCTAACACAACGCCATTTCGATCGAAAATGAGCCCTCTATTGGCCTCGATCGGTAAATTACGACTCCATAGTCCCGATGCATATTGATTGAGTTTATTATATTGAATTACTTGAATATAGAACACTTTCCCAATAATTAAAATAAACAAAAGAAGAAAAACAACCAACACTACTTTAATGCGAATATGAATATTTTTAAAAAACATGAGATTCACCTCATTAATGTATATGTACAAGTTATCAAAAAAAGAATGAAAATGATTCATTCTTTTTGGATTATTAATTCGCAAAAACTAAACTAAGTTTCTTTTATATCCAATTCATGTCATATGACGTTTCATGCAAAGAAAAAAAATTTCCCACTTTCGCTCTTCTTAAGCCGTGGTTGATATTATTATTTCACTAATTACTTTAATAGCATTTATTGTATCTTCAAACTCTATATCTTTTGCATATTCATAGTTATTTTGATAACTATTCCATAATGATTGTAATCTTGTATCATCATTCATTAAATCTATAAATTTACTAGCATTATCAATATAGTCTAATGTTTCACGGGCTTTAGATGTATTAATAATTGCTTTCCTTAAAGTTTCTTTATTAATGTCATTCCATTTTAAATTAACAAACATATATAAATCATAGTAATCTTTCATTCTGGTATTATCGATATTTCTACTAATGATTGATTCAAACTTTTCAGCCATAATAGTTTCATAATTATAAGTCATAATATTAATAATTTCATTATCAAATAAGGTGCTATATTTAAACTCTACTTCTTTATAAGTGATAACGTCCCCGGTAGTGATATCAATCATTAAATTAGTTTTTAAACCATCAAACTCTGCCTTTAAATTAACTTCAAATCCTGAATATAATTCTTCTTCTCTGATACCTTTAATATTTTCTATTTCCAGTTTGACATTATCATCTACATCAATACTTATAATTTCATTGATAACTTTAATAATCGTTTCTCTATTAAGTCGCAGACCTTTTACAGTAGTATCTAAATCCATAGTGCTTCTTAAATTAACACCAAAGATAGATGACAATAGAAGTCCACCTTTAATGATAAATTTATCTTTATACTTAGATTTTGATATTCTTTTCAATAAGGCTTCAAACATAAAGTTTTGAATTAGATATTTATTAGGTACATTAGTTTTTTTGGATAAGTTAGATGCTTTTGCTTTTAGGCTATCTCTATTGTTAATCATCCAAACACCTCAAAGATATCTCTTACTTTATTATAAATATTCATTTTTTTAGCATATTCATAGAGTTTTAAGGTATTTTTCTTTTTACTATAAAAATATTCTCTAATAGCCTTATTAAAAATTTCTGCATCTATTTTCTTTTTATTTTTAATAATATCACAAATGGTTTTATCTAAATCGTAAACTCTAATAATATTACCAGAATCTAATTTATAGTTAATTACTCCTAACTCTAATAATTCTCTTTTTGTATAAAATAAATTAACATTATCTTCTTTTTGAAGAGAGCCGTTATAACCACTATTAATAGTAATATCATATTTAATAGGAATTCTATTAGAAAATCCGTGTAAATATAAAGCGGTAGTATTTGAGTAAATAGCATTTTTACTTTTGCTTTGCAAAATCACAAACTCATCAACTAAGTCATTCTTTTTAATATATACTCCACGACTTACTCTTTCTATTTTATTTTCTTTCATAAGTTTACTAAGATAAATCCTAGGAATATTATTATCATTAACATCTTTAGTAGTCAAATAACCATTTTTAAATAAATTTAAAATTTTATTTTCATATTCCATATTATCATTTCCTTTCACGATTAAATTATATCATATTTAATCGTGTTTGAAAACATATGTTCCTGTTTTTTTCATTTTAAAAGTACTGAATTAAGTCTCAAATTAACTTATTTTTTTGATTAAACCATTTATAGGATTCACCTCATGAATGTATATGTACAAGTTATCAAAAAAAGAATGAAAATGATTCATTCTTTTTGGATTATTAATTCGCAATACGATGATGTGCTGGATAAGAAGTTTCCGATAATTTATCAAACTTATATCCTTTTGCTTTCGCAGTTCTAATAATATCTCGAAGAGCATTCACTGTATAAGTTTTGCCACCCGCATCATGCATCAGAACAATATAACTATGATAAGTTCCTAAACCACCAATCACATTTTGATAGACACCTGTTGCTGTCGTCACTTCTCCTGCGTCTCCACTACTGACATTCCAGTCAAAATAAACATATCCTTGATTCGTTAGTTTATTTGCAAGCCTTGTCATGATTCCTGGATTAAAACGGCTAACGGTATTAGAACTTCCTCCCGGGAACCGAACAAGATTGGTATAACTTCCCGTAATATGATAAATTTTATTACGTATTAAGTTGAGATCATTGAAATAAGCTTCTTCCGATGCATAGATCTGTTTATAATTGTGCGTATAACTATGAATACCAATCGCATGTCCTTCCTCATAAGCACGTTTAATATATTGATCATAACTACTACTATGATTCACGACAAAAAATGTTGCCTTGACATTTTCTTCTTTTAATATATCTAAAATTTGAGGTGTTAAATAACTAGGTCCATCGTCAAACGTCAAATAAATGGTACTATTTTTCGGTACAATTACGGTTGGTCGTTTTTTTATCGTAACAGTTCTTACTACACTACTTTGATTACCAGATAGATCAGTTACCGTATAAGTCAAGGTATAAGTACCAGCAGTATTCGTATCGACCGATCCTGTCATTTCTACTCGTGATGATACATCATCACAATTATCGCTGACATCGACGCCTTTTTCTTCATAAGTGGATCCTACATAAAGAGTCAAATTTGCTTCTCCACGCAAAGTAATGGTAGGTGGCGTTTGATCTTCATAACGAAAGGTTCGTCTCTTTTCTCCTTTGTTGCCACTACGATCGAAAACCGAATACAAAAATTGATCCTTGCTTTCTTTGACAGTCACATTCGATGTAATATCGCCATCATAGTTGTCGATAGCTTGGTAACCTTCTTCTACATATTCTTCCAAAGGACAAAGGACCACTTCCTCTTCACCAATCAAGGTAATTTCTGGATTCGTTCGATCCACTACTTTGATAAACCGCGTTAAACTGGAAGTAATTCCATTATTGGAAACAATATATTGAACTTGATATTCTCCTACTTTATTGGTATCGACGTTACCTTTTATTTGGACTTTTGAACGAATATCATGTCCCAGTACCTTGGCTTCCACTCCTAATTCTTCATAAGGTGTAAAAACCTCGATCGTCATATTCGCTTCCCCATTCATGTGAAGAATAGGTGCCGATACTAAAATATAAATCATCATCGATGCAAGACAAATAATAATACTAATTAAAACAACTATTTTTATTTTATTTGTCTTCATACATCTCACCACTATTTTATTATACCAGAAATCACTCTTATCAAACCTAATAAAAAAGAAAAAGACGATTAGTTGTCACTTTCGTCTATTACTTCTGTACCTAAATCGAATTTTTCTTTTAATGTCACGACTAATTCCATATTTTCGGTAATGGCCGTTCCGGATACAATACTTTGAGAGGTGCCATATCCATAACCATCAAACGTAACGGAAATTCCTAAAAGATTAGCAAGTGTCTCAATATCGGCCCGAGACCAGCCAAGAATATCAGGCATCACTTTATCCGGTCCGTTCGTCACGAGGAAGACACGATCTCCTACGACAATACTTTTGCCCTTGTAAGGATATTGATTCACGATCTTGTTACCATTTCCAATTACCGTTACCGCTGCTCCAAATTCTTCTAATGCTGCCTTTACTGTTTCGACATCTTCGTTTTGATAAGATGGCAACGTCATTTCCTTGGTATCATCGGCCTCATCGTTATCATTGAACATATTACGATACTTTGCAATACTTTCAATAACCGATTTTACCGCATTCGTAATTGCAAATTTTCCACCTGTACTTGGTTTTTTGACAGCCGCATAAATGATAATTTCAGGATCATCCTTTGGAAACATTCCAGCAAATGAATAAATATAATCGTATTTTCCAGTTAAATAGCCACCATTTTCATAAATTTGAGCCGTACCAGTCTTAGCAATCACATCAAATCCTTCGACTTTGAATGGTCGTCCAGTCGCATTTGGATCGTCACTATTCACTACTTGATACATCAAATCTTTGATTTTATTAATCGTTGATTCTTTTACTAATTGTTCACTTACTTTGGTTGTTCCTTCATATAAAATTTCTCCTGTATTCGGATCGACAATCTTATCGATAATACGTGGTGTTACCATCTTACCATTGTTGGCAATCATCGATAAAGCTTGTAAATGTTGTACAGCCGTCGTCGTAATACCTTGTCCATATCCAGCCGCAGCTACTTCGATCGGATAATTAAATTCAATACTTCCTGTGAATTCGCGCGAAAGTTCAATACCGGTTTTAGCACCAAATCCATATTTTTCTAAACAATCACGTAAATCACTCTTGCTGATATAATTTTGAAGTAAATTGGCAATCCCAACGTTACTGGAATAAAGGAAGCCTGTATCGTAACTGATCGTTCCCCAACCATTATTATCCCAGTCATTAATATAATCTGGTCCAATCGCAAAACTACCAGAAGCAAATGTGGCGTCACCATCGTAAGTTCCTTTTTCCATCGCACACATATAGGTGTAAATCTTCATCGTACTACCTGGTTCAAATACGTAAGAAACAAGCGGATTCTCATAGTTCGTAATATTTTTAATATTTGGATCAAAGCTTGGTGTCGATCCACTCGCTAAAATTTCTCCTGTTTTAGCATCCATCACATGAAGCATGAGCCACTCTGGAGTATAGGTCGCACTTGCTTCTTTCACAGCCGTTTCAACAAAACGCTGAATACTAGAATCCAACGTCAAATAGATATCAGCTCCATCTTCTGGATCGATACGAATCTCTTTCGTATCTGGAATTTTATATCCATATCGATCTCGTTGATATTCCAAATAACCATCGATTCCTCGCAATAAATCATCATATTTTGATTCGATTCCAAGTTCTCCCACAATATTATATTGAATTCGTGTACTCCCCGTATTTTCATCGGTGACGGTCTCCTCATATTGTTTCGCATAACCGATAATATAGGAAGCAAAGTCCCCATTCGGATAATTACGATTGACCGTCTCGATAAAATCGATACCTGGAAGTTCTAGTGCTACGATTTCATCTTTCACGAGTTCGGTAATTCCTCTTCCACCAGGACCTAGTTCTACTTGGTAAGCTTCACGATTTAGCAATGCTTCGATCGCAGAAGCTTCCATACCTAAAATAGGGGCGAGTTTTTCAGCGGTCATTTTTTTGTCGACGACATGTTGAGGATTATTCTCATCTGTCGTACGTGATTCACTCAAATAAGCAATAACCGTATAAGTAGACACATTAAGAGCAAGGGTCTTTCCATCACGATCAAAAATCGTACCTCGATTCGCCGTTAGGACGGTTTTCACCGTATTACGATTAGCTGCAAACTCTTTCATATTTTTTCCATAGATAACTGGCGATAGCGTTAAATAACATAATTGCAAATATAAAATCATAATAAAAACAAGAAATACACGAAATAATTTCTTTGGAAATTTCCAATTTTTATTAATCGTCTTTCTTGTTTTCATGTTTCACCTCTATTTTTCGTTTATCGTAACGATGTTTTCATTATTATACGCCAATCCCATGTCTTTGACAACATCCGATACTTTCGAAAATGAAGTTAGTTCATTGACTTTCATCGTCAAACTCTCAATTTTCTTATTTTGGGTATCGATATTATACTTTAGTTTCTCGACATTCATACTGAGATTTCCCATACTTGCACCACAAAAAATCTTTAATACTAAAGTTGCTACAAATGCCATAAAACCACCTACATAGAGTAATCTCTCACCCTTGGTAATTTTCATTTTTCGTGTTTTTTTCACTCTCATATGAATCCCTCTTTATTCTTTTATTCTTGTAATCACGCGAAGTCTCGCACTTCTCGAACGATGATTGTGTTCTAATTCCTCACGACTTGGTTCGATATTCGCTAACACTTCAAATTTTGGATCATATTCCGATGGAATCATGGGAAGTCCTCTCAATTCCTTTGGAATACTACTAACTTCTTTAAAAATTTGCTTACACAAACGATCCTCTAGGGAATGAAACGTAATCACACATATTCTTCCCCCTACCGAAATCAGCTCTAAAGCTTGTCTTAATGCTGATTCAAAAACATCTAATTCATGATTCACTTCAATGCGAATCGCCTGAAATACTTTTCTAGCAGGATGATGCTCTCTTTTATATTTTTCAGGAACGGATCCTTTGATAATATCGACTAATTGAATCGTCGTCTCGATTGGTTTTATCTCTCTCGATTTAACGATCGAAGAGGCAATACTAGTCGCATACTTTTCTTCTCCATAATCACGAAAAATACGAACTAAATCTCCATAGGAATAAGTATTCACAACTTCATAGGCAGATAATGGATTACTTTGATCCATACGCATATCTAACCTAGCATCTTGATGAAAACTAAATCCTCTTTCCCCCTCATCCAATTGGGGACTTGATACCCCAAGATCAAACAAAACACCATCGACACGATCGATTTTTCTTTTTTGTAGTTCTTCTTTCAAATGGACAAAATTACTTTGAATAATACAAAAGTTATTTCCTACTTCTCGTAATCTTTTCTCACTGCTCGCAATTGCTTCATGATCTTGATCAAAGGCGAAAAGAAACCCCTTTTTAATCTCTTTTAAAATATGACTACTATGTCCACCATAACCAAGCGTACAATCGACAATGACACTCGTTTCCTTTAAGTTTAAATATTCGATCGATTCTTTTAACAAAACGCTTTCATGCATAAAACACCTCTAAATATTTAAACTGCTAGAAAACAAATGATCGGCCATATCAGACAAGCTGTCTTCATTTTCATCGATAAATTGTTTCCAAGCATCTCTGCTCCAAACTTCTAAACGATCATTGACACCAATGATAATACATTCTTTCTCTAAGCCAGCATATTTAATCAAAGGAGCACTAATGTTGATTCTTCCTTGTTTATCGAATTCACAAACAGTAGCACCGGATAAAAAGAAACGCATAAAATTACGAGCCTCTTTCGTATTAGGAAGCTCACGATACTTGGTGATAATCTGTTCCCATTCATGTTTTGGATAAATAAATAAACAACGGTCTATTCCACGTGTCACGATGAAAGACTCTCCCAATTCATAACGAACTTTAGATGGAATCGTCAAACGTCCTTTTTCATCGATCGTATGATGATATTCCCCCATGAACATGATTATCACCCACTTTACTCCACTTTATTCCACTGTTTACCACTATTTTAACCTTTTCTTACCCATTTGTAAAGACTTTTCCACATTTTCACGAAAAAAAACACTGACAATTTTTGTCAATTCTAAAAACGTAAAGATACCGATCCATCATCTCGATAAATATTAAATTTAAAAATGGAAAAATGTTCTTTTTTTCTAAGACAAGCATACAATGTAACAAAAAGAAAAAGAGGTTCCCCTCTTTCTTAACAAATACATGCGCCTAAGATAATTGCTAACAAGATATATAATACGATAATAATAATATATCCTGATCCATTATTACAAGGTACATGAGTTTCTTGACATGTATTTTGGCAAGCCATATTCGCACCTCCTATCAGTTACTATTAAATATAGGCACCTAGTATAATAATTAAAAGAATAAATAATACTAAAACAATTGCAGCTCCAGATACACCTGTATTACACATAAGCATTCCTCCTTTTTTTGTCTTTTCACAATATTTTATGGAAATTTTAGATATGTGTGAATACTTTAGCCAAATTATTGTTTTTTTTCTTTTTTTTTGATATGATATAACATGTACGATGGAAGGAGAAATAAGACGTATGAATAAAATGAAAAAAGGATTATTACTAACGACTCTATGTAGTATTCTTGTCATTACGAGTGGATGTACACAAGTACCAAAGTTGCAAAATGGGGAAGAAGTGGTCGTCTCAATCGATGGATTAGATGTAACAGCAGAAGAACTATATAGTGAAATGAAAAAACAGGCAGGTACTAGTATCATGGTAAACATCATCGATGAATACATTGCCAATCAAGAGATCGAAACCGATCAAACGGCTGAGGATTATGCAGATAGTCAAGTCGAACAATTAAAAGCACAATATGAAGCTGCTGGTAGAGATTTTACTGCCGCTCTTATCAGTTCCGGATATGCAGACGAAAATGATCTTAGAGAAGCTATTATCGTCGACTATAAGAAAAGTAAAGTGGCTGAAAATTGGGTAAAATCAGAAATTACCGATGATGAAATCAACAAATACTATGAAGAAGAAATCTTTGGAGAAATTACAGCAAAACATATCTTAGTAAAACCTGTCACGACCTCTGATATGACGGACGAAGAAAAGGCACAGGCAGAAGAAGAAGCACTTAATAAAGCAAAAAATCTCATTACCCAATTGAATGAAGGTGCTGACTTCGATACTCTAGCAAAAGAAAATTCTGATGATACCGCAAGTGCAAGTGAAGGAGGACTTATTTCTGATTTCACAAAACAAGATGTCGTAAGTGAATTCTGGGATGCAGCTTATGCTCTAGAAGATGGAAAATACACAACAGAACCAGTCAAAAGTTCTTATGGATATCATATTATCTTAAAAGTTAGTGCAAAAGAAAAACCAGCATTAGAAGATGTAAAAGATGATATTATCACGGAAATTGCCGATAACAAATTATCAGAAGATACAAACTTAACACAAAAAGCATGGGCTGAAGTTCGTAAAAAATATAATATAACAATCAATGATAGCGATATTAAAGGAATTTACGATTCTGCTATTAGTTCATTAGATTAATCGCTATTCATTCGACAAATAGGTTCTTTACCTATTTGTTTTTTTTAAAAATTACTAATATTAACCCATAAAAAAACAAATCTACTCTCTCATAGATTTGTTTTTATTTTTTTATTTTAAAGCTTCTTTTCTAGATAAATTGAGTCTTCCTTTTTTATCGTATCCAAGAGATTTTACGATAATTTCGTCTCCAACTTTTACAACATCACTTGGTTTTTCCACTCGTTCTCTAGCCAATTGAGAAACATGAACCAAACCTTCACATCCTGGCCATAATTCTACAAAGCAACCAAAGTCCTCTACTTTCACAACCTTAGCATTATAAAGCTTTCCATCTTCGACTTCACGGGCAATATTTTTAATCATTTCTGCTGTTTTCTCGATTACCTCTTTATCCATATGATAAATCGTAACTTTTCCATCATCGGCAAGATCTACTTTAACGGCATTCATATCATTTACAGAAGTAACATGACTTGCTTCTAAAATAATATTAGTAATTGTCTCTCCACCTTTACCAATCACGTCTTTAATCTTATTTGGATTAATCGTGAAGATCATCGTCTTTGGAGCATATTTACTTACTTCTTTACGAGGTTCTCTAATGACACTTTCCATTACATCTAATATTTCCATACGGGCTACTTTCGCTTGTGCTAAAGCCTCTTTCAAAATTTGTTTTGTAATTCCTTTAATTTTGATATCCATCTGTAAAGAACAAATACCTTTTCTTGTTCCTCCAACTTTAAAATCCATATCGCCTAAATGATCTTCCATTCCCTGAATATCCGTTAAAATCGTATAATCGGATCCTTCACTAGAAGTAATAAGACCCATGGCAATTCCCGCTACTGGAGCTTTAATCGGAACACCAGCTGCCATAAGTGACATACATCCTGCACAAATCGTCGCTTGGCTACTAGAACCATTGGATTCTAAAATTTCGGATACGACACGTACCGTATAAGGAAATTCTTCTTCACTTGGCATTACTTGTCTCAAACATCTTTCTCCCAAAGCACCATGTCCAATTTCACGCCTACCAGGACTACCATAACGACCGGTTTCTCCTACTGAGAAAGCTGGAAAATTATAGTGTAACATAAAGTGCTTTTCCGCCTCTAAACTAATTCCATCTAAGACTTGATATTCGTTTAGAGCCCCTAACGTAGTAACAGCCAATGCTTGTGTCTCACCACGTGTAAATAATGCACTACCATGAGTTCTAGGAAGAAGATCGATCGATGCACTCAAAGGACGAATTTCCGTCATCTTACGCCCATCACTACGTGTTTTCTCATTGACAGTAATCGCTCTAAAAATATCATATTCAATCGATTCTAACACCAATTTTACTTTTGTGAGTAAAATATTTAATTCTTCCTTGTCAAGATCTTTATTTTCTTCTTCGTATTTTTGAACGACTTCTTCTTTCACTTGATCAATCGCTGCATATTTTTCTAATTTTTCTTTGATACGCATAGCCTGATCCAACTTGTGAGCAGATAGTTCTTTCACTTCGTTACGAAGTTCATCACTAATTTCCAATTTTTCATATTCCATCTTTTCTTTTCCAATTTCGGCGATGATTTCTTCTTGAAAAGCACATAGTTCTTTGACCGCTTCATGTCCAAACATCAAAGCTTCTAACATATCCTCTTCGCTTACTTCTTTCGCACCTGCTTCTACCATATTGATCGCATGTTTTGTTCCTGCCACAGTAAGATCAATATCAGACGCTTCTAACTCAGCTGGTGTTGGATTAATGATAAATTCACCATTAATGCGACCTACTTTTACTCCCGCGATTGGTCCATCAAATGGAATTTGCGAAATACAAGTACATAAAGAAGAACCAAACATAGCAGCAAGCTCTGGCGCATTGTCATTATCTACGGATAAAACAGTATTGACAACTTGTACTTCATTTCGAAAATCTTCTGGGAACATTGGTCGCATAGGACGATCGATCATACGTGCTGCTAATGTTGCTGCTTCCGTTGGACGTCCTTCTCTTTTGATAAATCCTCCTGGAATCTTTCCTACCGAATACAATTTTTCTTGATAGAGAACCATGAGAGGAAAAAAGTCAGATAACACATTTGCCTGATCACTAACGACAACAGTCGATAAAATAACGGTATCCCCATAACGAACAAGTACCGAACCATCTGCTTGTTTCGCAAGTTCCCCATGTTCGACGATTAAATCCCTTCCTCTAAAATTCAACTTAAACTCTTTCTTCATCCTTTACCTCTTTTCTTCAAAAAAGACACTCAAAAAAAGAGTGCCTACTTTTATTCCTTATTTTCTTAATCCTAAAGACTTAACAATTTCACGATATCTTGTAACGTCAGTCTTAATTAAATAATTAAGTAAACTACGTCTTTGTCCTACTTTTTTAAGTAGTCCTCTTCTAGAATGATGATCGTGTTTGTGTACTTTTAAGTGTTCAGTCAATTGATTGATTTCTTCTGTTAAGATTGCAATTTGAACCTCAGCTGAACCAGTATCTTTTTCGCCTCTCGCATATTTTTTTACGATAGCTTCTTTTTCTACTTTACTTAAAGCCATAAACAATTCTCCTTTCCATAATTCGCTTGATTCTGAGAAAAAAGTCGGAGACTCTTAATTCCAAGAATAAGTACATTAATAATATACACTAATCCAAATAATTATGCAAGTATTTTTCTAAAATTATCAGAATTAGAAAAAAGTTTTCCATGGTTTTATCTTGGTCGGATTCTTTTCATATTGCTGATAAAGGGCCAACGGTTTTTCTTCTTGATCAAGAAACAAAATAGGAAATTTATCATAATGATTTTCTAAAATCATTCCATTTCGTATCTTCGCTTCTACCTTTGTATCTACTCTCTCTTTGGGATATTCATCCATAACTTCTAATAAAGAGAAAACATGGTAGTTTCCATCCACGATATCTTGTAATCGACTCGCATTTTCAATTTTAAAGCTTCCTACACGCGTTCTTGTCAATTTAGACATCATTCCATAAGTATTCAATTTCGATGCAATATCACGTACGAGAGCACGAATATAAGTTCCTTTACTCACCACCGTACGAATCAAAAAAACAGTATGTCCATCTTTCATAACAGGATCCCCTATTAATTCCAGCTCTTTTATCCTTACCTCTCGTTTTGGCAAATCGATCTTCTCTCCATGACGAGCATAATCATATAACTTTCTTCCCTTTATTTTGACTGCACTATAGATCGGTACTTCCTGTTCATAAGAACCAACAAAAGAATTTAAAACATCGATAATCTCCTCTTTTGTTCGTAACACGTCCTCCTCTTTCTCAATCTTTCCTTCCAAATCGAATGTATCGGTTTGGATTCCTAATGTAATCTCAGCTACATATTCTTTTTCATCATGAGTCAAAACTTCTACTAATTTAGTAGCTTTCCCCACACAAAGAACTAATACCCCTTCTGCCATCGGATCCAAGGTTCCCGTATGTCCAATTTTTTTCGTATGAAAATATTTTCCGACCAAATTGACAACATCACGACTCGTATAACCAGATTCTTTATTAATTAGTATAACACCATCCATAATATCACCAACAATAGTATAACAGAAAAACGACTAATTGTAGTCGTTTTTAATTATCATCGTTTCTAGTAAGTAAGATTAAGCGCAACAAGTTTAAGATCGTATTCAATAAACTAGCTACATAAGTCATCGCAGCCGCGCCTAACATATCTTTCACTTGGTTACTTTCGTAATCAGACACTAGTCCTAAATCTTTTAACTCTTGTTTCGCTCTTTTACTTGCATCTAATTCTACTGGTAATGTCACCAGTTGAAACAAGAGTGTTGCCATCAAAATCAAAATACCAATTCGAAGATACATCATAATACCAGCAAAAAGAGCAAAAATCGTAACAAAATAACCCATATATGTTACCAAATTCACAACTGGTACTAATGCACTACGAATTTTCATAAAAACATAACCATCTTTATCTTGAATCGCATGACCGCATTCATGAGCTGCAACAGATATGGAAGCAATGCTTGTTCCATCAAAAATCGCCCTCGATAAACGAACCACCTTACGAGAAGGATCGTAGTGATCCGTTAATTCTCCTTTCGTACTTACGACATGAACATCATGAAGTCCATTCTTATCTAAAATTCTGCGTGCCACTTCTTGACCTGTCAAATTACACTCTGCTTTTAACCCTTTATATTTTCGGTATGCACTATTAATTTTAGTCTGTGCAGCAATAACAATAATAAAACCTATAATTACTAATAAATAAGTAACGATTGTATCAATTCCATATATTGGCATATTACACCTCTATTCTATCTCGTACTTTGTTCCTTCTCTTGTATCGCGAATGATAACTCCCTTCTCAGCAAGTTCATTACGAATTTGATCTGCTAAATGAAAGTCTTTATTCTTTTTAGCTTCACTTCGCTTTTGAATTTTCTCTAAAATATATTGTTCTAGTTCAGGATCGATCGAACGTTTTTCTTCCTCTAATAGTCCAAGCGACAATACCTTTTCAAAATCAGAGACAAGCGCTAGCTTGGTTACATTATTTAAAGCATCATCTTTTAATACGTCATAAAGAACGGTCAAGGCATTTGAAGTATTCAAATCATCTTCCAACGCGCCTTGAAAAGCAGCTTGATACTTCACCATCTTTTCTTGTTCGATAACCCCTTCTGTTTGTTCTTTTAAAGATTTGATTTTGTTTTTTAATTTTAAATAACTATTACTTGCACTATCTAATCCTTCGTAAGTAAATACCAAAGGTTTACGATAATGAGATTGTAAACAGAACATTCGATACGCCAATGGATGGTAACCTTTACTTTCTAATAAAGAAACGGTTAAAAAGTTTCCACTCGATTTACTCATCTTTCCACTCGCATCTTTTAAATGTTCATTATGAACCCAATAGTTACACCATTTATGTCCCAAATAAGCTTCTGATTGTGCAATTTCGTTTGTATGATGTGGAAAAATATTATCGACACCACCACAATGAATATCCAAATGTTCTCCTAGATATTTCAAAGAAATCCCCGAACATTCGATATGCCAACCTGGATATCCTACCCCCCACGGACTATCCCATTTTAACTCTTGATCTTCAAATTTCGACTTTGTAAACCAAAGTACAAAATCAGCCTGATTACGCTTATTTTGATCCAGTTCCACGCCTTCTCTCACACCAACTACCATTTCATCTTCTCGATGATTAGTCAAGACATAATAATCCTCTAATTTCGAAACATCAAAATAGATATTTCCACCTGCTTCATAAGCATAACCTTTTTCTAACAATTTTTTAATGATTTTAATATATTCGTCGATATTATCAGTCGCCTTTGATACGATATCTGGCATCTTGATATGAAGTTTGTCACAATCCTCAAAGAAAGCATTCGTATACTGTTCCGCAATCTCTAAAACGGTTTTATGCTCTCTTTTAGCTCCCTTTAACATTCTATCTTCGCCACTATCAGAATCACTACTAAGATGCCCAACATCCGTTATATTCATACATCTTGTCACATCATATCCAATATAACGCAACGTTTTTTCTAACACATCTTCCATAATATAATTACGTAGATTCCCAATATGCGCAAAATGGTAGACCGTCGGTCCACACGTATACATTTTTACCTTTCCCTCTTCATAAGGAATAAAATCTTCGATCTTTCTTGTCAACGTGTTATAAAGTTTCATAAATCACCTTTTTCTTATTTCTAACAAGTATTATAACATATTTCCTTCTTCCCTGCGAGTTCTCTTAGAAGAAAACATATTTTTCCATAATTGCCTACTATATTACATGTTTTATCAACCAAAAAGTACACGATAAATAGAAAGTAAATTTCTCTTTTAAATAAAAAAATAAAAGCCTTATAAAATAAGGCTTTATTTTTTTATGGTGCCATTGGGAAAGTTATCTACAACTTTTTATTTTCATCAGCTGATTGATTATAAATATGATTTACATACTCATCTCCTAATTCATTTATTCCGATTCCATTGTAATTATTATGGGTTCTTCCTTCAAAAATTTGCTGTTCGATGTCCATTCCCATCTCCTTCATTAATGTTATCTGTTTATTTGATCTTTCCAAGAGATTTGTTCCGAACATAGCTC
>CALVRE010000036.1 GCA_944358455.1 uncultured Bacilli bacterium
TATAACAAATCATATCCATTGACAAGAAAAGAGACAAAAAAATACTATACTTGACGTATAGTACTTTCATTATATTTCATATGGAGCACTAAGAGTTCCATTTCCAGCATTAATAACTAAATCAGATGATACCATTATAACTGGACGAACTCCATAAGTGGCAGTAAAATCAATTAAATCGGCAACTCCATAATTACGTATATTCCACGCAGTTGTCGTATTACATGGTGTCATAGCCCAATAATTCCATGAATTCGCTGATGTATTCGCTGTGGTATAATTTTTTGATATTAGACTCAGACTCTGATTTGCTAACATTTCTCCTACTCTAACTAAAGCAACTGTATTGGTAAAAGGATTTTCCGTCGAACTTAAATTATCTTTGTAATTTGATCCAGAAGTGAAATTTGCCCCGCGATACCAAGTTGTATTAATCAAATCAGTTTGTCTTGTAGGCACCAGCCAATTTTTAAAAGATGTGCTTGTTAGGAGCGTTGACATAGTCTGAAAATCATTTCCGTATGCAACAGTTGTATCATAAAATCCATCTAAAATTAACTTTGTTCCTGTATCAGTATGTTCCATGATACGATAAGTTCTTCCATCAAACTTTACATATTCCCCACTACCAGCACTCTCTTTCAGAGTTTCAGTCTCTACATTTAACGACTGATTTAAAACATATTCAGTATCAGAATTTCCTGTTAAAGTACCATTACCTGCTGTAATAATCATATCTGGTGAAACAGATATTACAACACGAATTCCGCTTAAATATCTTACTTTACCAGAATTAACACCACCAGTATTATATATGGTCCATACATCCGCATTTGTATTAGGAGTCAACGTCCAATAAAACTGTCCATTTACTAAATAACTTGAGGATCCTCCCGACAAGTTATATTCATCAATCGAAAGAATTCCAGCCATTGCCGTTACTGGTGTTGTACAAGTAGTTCTAGCACTTGAGCTGCTAGTAACTAAGGTTGAATCCTCACAAAAACTAGTTTCCACAATATCTTCTCTACTTTTTAATCTTGTCAAAAAATAATTATTTACCCAATCTTTTATATAACTACCATTATAGTCTTGAGCTCCTGTATCAGTTCCCCATGTAATTGATGAGACATCTTCCTCTGTTATCAATCGAACACTTCCATCACTATTGACACCCATTATTCTCCAAATAAAACCATTATACCACGCATAATTATTATCAACTGCACCCTTTAAATAAGTTCCACCCATATACGTATAAATTTCATGACTATCTAACAAAGTTTGTGCAATACTTCCCACTGTTTGAAGTTGTGTTGGATATTCATAATAAATCGTTTTATCATCATTCACGTAAAGTCCAACTAATTCTGTTCGATCAACTACTTCATCAGTATCAGGATTAATCGTATTTTCTTTTAAAAAACCACTATCGATTAAATCACGAATGGGAACTGCACTAACTCCCCCTATACTACTTAATTCGGGGAATTTCTCTCGATTCGTTTCCACATATAATTCTGCCGAATCAATAATATTGTTCACAAAACTATCATATTCTTTTTGATCGGCACTTTTTAAACTTGATGTAATCGCTGGAACTGTTACAATCAGCATAATTGCTAATACAACAAGAACTCCCAATAGTTCTACTAAGGTAAATCCTTTATTTTTCATTTTACTCACCTATCTTTAATAACATTTTATAACAAATTACCAAGAATGACAAGTAAAAGAAAAAGTAGATTTCTCTACTTATTCATTAAAGCAATTGCAGTACGAACCATCTGAGCACTATAGCCCATTTCATTATCATACCATGCAACTACTTTTACCATTTGTTTTCCATCCACATCTAAGATTTCGGTAAGTTGACCATCTACCAATGCTCCTAAATGAGACCCGATAATATCACTCGATACTACTGGATCCATCGTAAATCCTAATGTTTCATTCGTATATTTCTGGAATGCTTGGTTAATTGATTCAGGATCAGTATTTTTCTTCAGCTCTAATGTCAAGTCAATCATAGAACCAGTTGGTACAGGAACACGAACTGCACTTCCTTTCATTCTTCCTTCTAGTTCTGGCAATACTAAACCGATTGCTTTCGCAGCTCCAGTACTTGATGGAATAATGTTAGCAGCCCCTGCTCTTCCACGACGAGAGTTAATTCCTTTTTTATGAGCAACATCGAGAATTACTTGATCATTCGTATAAGCATGAACCGTTGTCATATAACCTTTTTCGACTCCAAATTCTTTATTCAAAACATCAAGAACAGGCGCTAAACAATTGGTTGTACAACTTGCGGCACTAATAATTTGCTCACTTCCATCTAAAATATTATCATTGACATTATAGACAACTGTTTTACAATCTCCTTTTGCAGGAGCAGAAATAATTACTTTCTTTGCTCCAGCATGAATATGAGCCATAGCTGCATCTACTTTTACAAAGTGACCAGTACATTCAAACACAACATCGATTCCTAATTCCTTCCAAGGTAAATTACTTGGATCAGTCTCAGAATATACTTTCACCTTTCTTCCTGCAACAATAATTCCTTCTTCATCAAAAGAGATTTCATCATTGCGATAATTACGATGATTCGTATCATATTTTAAAAGATACGCTAATTGTTCTGCATCGGTTAAATCGTTGATTGCAACAACTTCCAATTCTGGATTTTCCTCCATAATTCTAAATACAAGTCTTCCAATTCTTCCGAATCCATTAATAGCTACTTTAATCATTTTCTATCCTCCTTATCTTCATTATATAAAGTTTCTCATTCCTTTTCAAGAATAATTCCATGATTAGACAAAGATTGACATTTTAATTACAGTCGAAAATGTTGAGCATTTTGCATACCCATCTGTACTAATCGATTCGTCTCAGATAACAATGTATTATTACAAACTTCCTCCTTACCGTTCCATCTTAAATGTAGCTGAGAATCCAAATCTTGAGGAAAGGAATATATTTCTAAATTAGAATAATGATGTTGTAATCTTAAAAAGGTTCGGATGAACTTCTCTGTTAAATTAGACTGTAATTTATTTTGCTTTTCATATTCTTCCGCTTTTTTCTCGGTTGACCAATTTTGATATTTTGCCTTAACTTCTAAAGCCATTCTTTTCGCATTCCATCGTTCGATCAGTATAGATGGAGCTATTACTTCATCAATGCCTAACTCTTTAAAATAAGCAAACGCCATATTCAACGCTACTAAGAAACTAGCTGTTACATCTTTTAAATTTCCCTCTTCATAAAGAGTAAAATTATCTTCTAGGGAATTGAATCCCTCCCCTATTTTGTAAAGAAGACGATTCATTTTTTTAGAAAGAGCCGTTTCCCTTTGTTTTTCTCCTTGAATCGCATAAATATATGCTTTGTGGTCGTCAATTCCAAACTTTACTTTTGGAAAAATATATTCTCCCCCTTTTGTCTTAACAATAAATTGATAGGGTGCTTCATTATAGATTCGATCTTTTTTCACTTCTATTTCTAGATCACTTTTTAAAAAGGTACTACTTCCTAACTCATATTTCTTTTCTAAATGCTGATTTAAAAAAGCAATTCTTCTTTTTAAATAGAGATGAGGATTTTCAAAATCTTCCACTGTCATATTGGCAAATAGAAGTGTCAGAATTATCTTTTCTCTACAAATTTTACTTTCTTCATCATAAACGGAACCATTTAATACTTCTTCTTCAAAATTTTGATCATCATAGAACTCAGAAGCCGTTTTGACATATTCTACTAACAGACGATCAAATTCCTGTTTATTTCGAATGACTAAAGTAGGAATTAGCAAACCATCGATTTTTAATTCACAATCGTATCGTTGGCTTGTTTCAACTAAAACTGTGGAAAAAGGCATGTTGTAATAAAAGAAACAATTGATCCTACCTGTTTGTGCCTCTGGAATGATATGATGATAAAAAAGATCTAAAATGTTCATACTCTCACCTATCAGAATTATATCATATTTTTTTATGACAAAAAATAGAATGCAAAAGCATTCTATTCGTTGAAACAACCTCCACCAATAAATTCACGAAGAATAGAATCTTGTGGAACTCCATCACTAGGAATTGGTAAAAAGTTTCTTAAAAAGTTAATGAGACGCAGAGCCTCGGCATAATTGGGATCATCTTCCGTTACAGAAAAGAGAAGTGGTTCTGCATATGTCTTTAATACTCCAAGTTCATACACTAATGCTGAATTAACGATAAAGTCAGCATCATCTTGATAAGGAAAAATCCACTTTTCTTCCCCTTCTCTTATTTTTTTCCACATACTTAAAGTGTCACTCGCATTATATCCTCTAAACTTATTATCGCGAACAATTCTTCTTAATCTTCTCGTATCAGACGTATGAATACGATTATGATTATCAATATTTAATTGTGTGAGTGGACTAATGTAAATTTTATATTTATTCTTACGTTCGATCGACATCGTTAAATCTTCATTTAGTGCATGTAATCCTTCGATAATAATAATATCATTTTCTCCTAATTGTAACCATTTCTTCTTATATTCACGTTCACCAGTTGCAAAATTAAATTCTGGCAACAATACACGCTCGCCATCCATCAATTTTAACAAATGTTGATTGAATAATTCGATATCGACGGCTTTGATACTTTCAAAATCATATTCTCCGTTTTCATCTTTCACCATATCACGACGATTGATAAAATAATCGTCAATAGAAATCGGATGGGTATGAAGTCCTTTACTACGGAGATAAATCTCTAGTTTTTTAGAAGTCGTAGTTTTTCCGCTACTTGATGGGCCAGCAATTAGAATGATTTTTAAACGATCTTTTAAATCGTAAACATCATCAGCGATACTTGCTAATTGACGATTGTAATAAGCTTCACTGACGCGAATCAAATCATTATATTTACCAGTTGTGACCACTTCATTTAACTCGGCAGCATTGCAAATGCCAAGTGAACGTCCCCAATTTGTATATTCCAGAAAAGCATTAAACAACATTTCGTGATGAACATAGTCTAAAGTTCCATGTGGTCCATAGACATCTGGAAAACTTACAACGAATCCATTATCACGAATATAAGTTAAACGATATTCATCAATCGCACCAGTACTATACGCCATTTCTCCATAAAAATAATCATACACATTGTCCAAACGATAAAGGTTAATATAAGTATTGCTTATATAACGAAGTACTTTTGCTTTATCAATTTGTCCACGTTTTCTAAAAAATTCTATAGCTTCTAAACGAGAAACAGACAATTTAGTATAAACCAAATCTTCATCCGTAATCTTTCGCATCTCATCATAAATGTTTGCTACATCATTTTTATTGATGTCTGCTCCTACTATTTCACAATAAAAGCCTTTATCAATCGAATGCTCGATCATAAGTTCTACTTTATTTCCAAACAAATGTTTAACCGCCACAACCAATAAAAACTGTAAACTGCGACCATAGATACTATTTCCTGTTGGATGACTGCGATCGTAAAAATCGACATCACAACTTCTTCTTATTTCTTCACAAAGTTCTGTAACATCATTGTTTACTTTTCCAATTACGATAGGAAACGTAAAGTGATGTTTAAAACTTTTACTTATTTCTAATAAAGTTGTCCCCGATGGAAACTCTTTCGTCTCGAGTCCGCGAAAATTCACTTTGATCATTCGTTCCATGAAATCCCCTCTTATTCTATATATGTATTGTATCAAATAATAAGTATTTTGTCACATCTTTTCCTGAATAAAATGGTATCTTTTATCTTATCATATAATTAGAGAGGGTGATACAATGTCTTTAATACCTACAGTTATCGAAAGAAGTAGTAATGGAGAACGTGCTTATGATATTTATTCTCGTCTTTTAAAAGATCGGATCATTTTATTAAGTGATGAAATCACTGATAACAGTGCTAATGTTGTCATTGCACAATTATTATATTTAGATTCTTTAAATCATAATGATATTAGTTTGTATATCAATTCTCCAGGCGGAAGTATCACTAGTGGTATGGCCATCTACGATACGATGAATATGATCAAAAGTGATGTTTCAACTATTTGTGTTGGAATGGCTGCTAGCATGGCCGCTTTTCTCTTAAGTGCAGGAGCGAAAGGAAAACGCATGTGCCTACCGAATAGTGAAGTTATGATTCATCAACCACTTGGTGGTGCGCAAGGGCAAGCAACCGAAATAAAAATAGCTGCTGAACATATTTTAAAATTAAAAGATAAATTAAATACCATGCTAGCAGAAAATACTGGACAAGATTTGAAAACAATTGAAAAAGATACCGATCGCGATAATTTTATGAGTGCCGAAGAAGCATGTAAATATGGTTTAGTTGATAAAGTATTAAAGCCAACCGATTAAGGTTGGCTTTTTATTTAGTCTTCTTTTGCCTTGGTTACTTTTTTCTTTCGAGTCGATTTTCTTTTCGGTTTTTCTTCTGAAGCTACTACTACATCCGAAGTTGAAACAGATATCGTTTCCTTCTTCTTTATTGCATGAATTTTCTTTTTACGATCAGCGATCACGATTTTTACTAGCGTATAAATTCCCACTATGACAAAAGCTGCTGGAACAATTACTAATAAAGGACTATATACCATCAACGTTCCCGGTAAATAATTACCAATTAGATTTCCTGCTAAGCAGTAGAAAGCAATACCTAATGCAATAACAAATACCGATTTGGCATCTAAATGAGAATCCCTACGATTATCTCCATAATCCACTACATAAGCAACTAAAGGAGCACAGATCATCATAAGTCCAATTACGATCAATAACACATCAGGATTAAACTCTTTGATAATCGCTAACGATGGATTAGCTGGATCATAATAAATTTCTTGTCTCGTTCCAACCTCTTCTCGTACTTTTGTCCCATAATCAGATTGAACATAATAAGTTTTACCATCGACACTATATTCATAAGTCGGGCAAAAATACTGTTCATCCATTTCAACATGAGCAATTAAAGTACCAACTACCAATTCATAATCCTTGATTTGGTTTTGTTCGTTACTATAAATTGCGATTCCAAGTCCTAATACAATAACCCCTAGTACAACTACTGTTATGATCACAATATTCAATACACAACTCTTTAAAAACGCCTTCACAGAAACACCTCTATTCTATTATTATTATATAGGGTTTCGATAAAAAAAACAAGCTAGTTCTTTTTATTTTCTTCGACATTTTTATAATAATCTTTTCCAAGATGATATAGTCTCTCTAAAAGAATTCCTTCATCGATATATCCTAATTGATTGGCCAACTCGATACGAAACTTTTGTATCGCAGGATGTGGTTCTAATTCTTTTAAATAATGAACATGTTCTTTTTTCATATATCCTCCTTTATAGAAAAAGACAGAACGATGCCTGCCCTATCTCTTTATTGATTAAAAGTTACCTTTATTTCCTAAAGCTTGTTCTCCTAATTTAACAAGTCTTTTAGTCATTTCTCCACCTACTGAACCATTCATACGTGAAGTAGTATCAGCACCTAGAGTAACACCAAGCTCTCTAGCGATTTCATATTTCATTTGTTCGATAGCTTGTTTTGCTCCTGGAACAACTAATTTGTTGTTATTCATGTTTTCACCACCTTTATACTATTAGAATGGTAAAATATTGTCGAATTATGTATTTTTTCAAAAGGTAATTTATGGTACCAGACATCACAAAAAAAGACAGTCCTACGTGAGGTCTGTCCATTCTACAAAAACTATTTAGCGTAATTAGAAGATCCTAAATTTTGTTCTCCCATTTTTACTAATCTCTTAGTAATTTCACCACCTACTGATCCGTTAGCACGGCTAGTAGCATCAGGTCCCATTTTAACACCTAATTCATTAGCGATTTCATATTTCATTTGTTCGATAGCTTGTTTTGCTCCTGGAACAACTAATTTACTCATTGAACTTTGGTTATTCATTTGTTTCACCTCCTGTACACTAATAGAATGTGTACATTTGGTTTTTTCATACTCTAAAGTTTATGGTAATTTATGGTTTTTTAAAGAAGATCAGAATAAGTTTCTCGCTCTAAGTTTTTAATCGTTTCAATATGTTCGATACAGTCTTCGATTAAACTTTGATAATCAAAATTCTTTTCAAATGTAAGACAACTTTCCAAATCGGGATTGATGACGGGATGTTTTGGTAAAAAGATCGTACAGCAATCTTCATACGGTAAAATGCTTGTTTCATAAGTTCCTATTTTTTTAGCAATTGCGATAATTTCTAATTTATCCATACAAGCAACAGGTCTAATTACTGGTAAATTGGTTACACTATTAATAACTTGCATACTTGATAATGTTTGACTAGCAACTTGACCAATACTTTCCCCATTAATCATGACTTTTAAATGATGACGTTTACACACTTCTTCTGCGATTCGATACATCATTCTTCGCATAATCGTAATCACATAGTGATCAGGAACGTTTTTATAAATAGCTTCTTGCAATTTCGTGAATGGTACGATATGCACTTTGATATTACCAGAGTATTCATCGATAATACGAGCAAGTTCTAATACTTTATTTTTCGCTTCAACACTCGTATGAGGAGGAGATTCAAAATAAAGGCACTCTAAATCAACACCTCGTTTGAGTGCTAAATAACCAGCAACAGGACTATCGATACCACCACTTAACATTAATAACCCTTTCCCTTGAATTCCTACCGGATAACCACCCAATCCACGAATTTCATTTTCATATAAATAGGTATAATCTTTATGTATCTCCACATGAAACACAAGATCTGGCTGATGTACATCTACTTTCACATTGAAATTTTTCAAAATATGTCCACCCAATTTTCGACTTAATTCCATACTAGAAATCGGAAATTGTTTGTAAGAACGCTTTGTTTCTACTTTAAACGTTTTAAAAGAACGATCTTTTAAAATATCAAGCGTCTTTTCTTGAATATCATCTATATTAGTATTTACTTTATAACATATGACTATACCAAAAATACCAAAGACTTTTTGTAAAGCTTCAATACATTGATTTAAGTACTGATTATCGACTTCAATATACATGCGATCATATAAATCACGTATTTGAATCGGATATTTTTTCAAAACCTTTTCGATACGATTTTTAAGACTACGAATAAAAGTCTTACGATTTCCTTTTTTAGTCGTCAATTCTCCATATTTAATCAATATTAACTTTTCCATATTATCATTCCCAACTTTCGATATTATAGCATGTTTTTCAAAAAGAAAAAAGCAATTTTGACATTGCCTCTCAGTTTTCATTTACATATTCAATGATATCCGTAATTCCACAGTGAAAGTAATTACAAAGACGTGCCAACACTTCGATATCGATTCGAACAACATCTCCTTTCATGAGTCTTTGTAACACCTTAAAATCAGTATCGGTTTCCCGCATTAAACGATTTTTGCTAATATGTTTTTCAAAAAGCAAATTCTCAAGCTTAAATAAATAGTAGCCATGTCCGACTTTTACTTTACGAATCCCATCCACATGGCCACTTCCTTTCTATGGCCATTGTAACATTGCTATACGTCCGTCAGCTATTGGCTATATACCCACTATACACTCATAAAAAAAGAATTATTTCCTATTAGGGAAATATTCTATTAATTCTGTCATTCCACAATCAAAGTAATCACATAGACGAGCAAGTACCTCTATATCGATACGAACAACATTTCCTTTCATCAAGCGTTGTAAGACTTTAAAGTCCGTATTGGTATCACGCATTAATTGATTTTTACTAACTTTTCTTTGTTCGAGTAACTCTTCTAATTTAAATAGGTAGTAGCCATGTTCTGTTGCAACTTTATAGATTTTTTTCATAGCCACCAACCTTTCTAGGCACATTGTAGCACTAATAGTTAACGATTGACTATTGGCTATATAACCAATATAATGAAACATAGAGGTGAAATATGAAATCTATTATTAATTTGTATTGTGAAATGATTATTTATACAATCGAAGAAAAGAAAAAAGAACTAATGAAAGAAATTGTCTTGCATCCTTATTTAGAAGAGTGCGGAAAATATTATTTGGAACAATACGATCGTCTACTCTTTGAAAAATATTGTGAATTAGAACAATTATTAAAGGAAAATGACTATTAAATTTTCCTTTTTTTGATAAAACTATGTTATAATAATGATACTTGGAGGTAAGATTATGGATATAACATTTACATTACAAGATTTTGAAGGTCCACTCGATCTATTACTCCATCTTATTAAACAATCAAATATTGATATTTTCGATATTAAAATCGAAGATATTACAAAACAATATCTTGAATATATTACGAAAATGGAAGAACTCAATCTCAATATTGCCAGTGAATATCTAATTATGGCAGCAGAACTAATAGAAATGAAATCTTCCGTTCTTCTACCTCGACCAGTCAAAAATGATAGCGATGATTATGAAGAAGATCCAAGAGAACAATTAATTAATCGTCTTTTAGAATATAAACAATACAAAGAAGTTTCTAAAAAGTTAAAAGATATGGAAGAAGAGCGAAAAGAAATTTATACAAAAGTACCAATGAATCAAAAAAATGTAATAGAAGAAGTAAACGTTAATCTTGGAAATCTCACACTTGATGATTTAATGGCTGCTTTTCAAAAATTCTTACTACGAAAAGAAGCAGAAAAACCACTGCATACCAAAGTTACGACCAAAGAATATTCTGTCAATTTACGTTCTGAAGAAATCCGTTCCATTTTGCGAAAGAAAAAAAAGGTAGAATTCACCGAATTATTTGAGAGTTACCATAAAGATTACATCGTGGTAACGTTTCTTTCCATTCTCGATCTCGCGAAAAAACAAGAACTTAGTATAGAACAAAATCACAATTTTGAATCGATTTATTTAACCCATAAAGGAAGTGATCAGAATGAATAAAAAAGCTGTATTAGAAGGCCTTCTATTCGTCGTTGGCGATGAAGGTTTGTCATTAGAACAAGCAAGTAATGTCTTAGGGATTAATGGTGATGAACTTGCGCAATTACTGGTTCAACTTCAAAATGATTATGACTCTCCGAATCGTGGGATACAAATTGAAATATTAGGAAATTATCTAAAATTAACAACCAAAAAGGAACATAAGAATTATTATCAAAAATTATTCGATTCAGAAGAAAATGACTTTTTGAGTCAAGCTGCTTTAGAAACACTAGCAATTGTTGCCTACAATGAGCCTGTTACACGTATTCAAGTCGATGAAATTAGAGGTGTTAGTAGTAGTCATATCATAAGAAAATTACTAGCCAAAAATTTAATTCAAGAGATTGGAAGATCGGATTTACCAGGTAGACCAATTCTTTATGGAATTACAAGTGAATTCTTGGATTATTTTGGATTGGCAACCAAAGAAGAGTTACCAAAGTTAGAGGAAATGGATGTTCAAGGGACAGATGAAGAAGATCTATTCTCATCAAAATATCAAGAAATGGATGAATAAATAAAGCATTTTTATTTGAAACATCATCATTTCACAAAAAACTTGAACGAATGGTTCAAGTTTTTATCTCTTCATAGCAATCAAGATAAATTTAGAAATGATATTCTTTTTAATAATTATCATTTGATAATCACTTACTCCATACCATTATTATCGTTCTTTTTGATTTAAAATTAGGCAAAATAACAATAATTTATAGAATAATCTTGGCAAAGAAAGCAAAAATATGATATAATCAATTTGTTCTAGTTGCTGGCCTGGCGGAATGGTAGACGCGATGGACTCAAAATCCATTGATAGCAATATCATGAGGGTTCAAGTCCCTCGGCCAGCACCATATAAAATCAAAACCTCAATTATTTGAGGTTTTCTTTGAATAATGAGGTGAATATGAAACGTTTTACGATGCGTGATGAAGAATTTATTTGTGAACATTGTGGAAAAAAAGTGGCAAAATTAAATTATACGGCACGTGACCATTGCCCTTATTGTTTATTTTCTAAACATGTCGACATCAATCCTGGCGATCGTGAAAACGAATGCCAAGGTCTATTACAACCAATTGGAATTGAAAAATTTAAACAATCTTATAAAATTATTTATCGTTGTCAAAAATGTGGTGAACTTCATAAAAATATTATGGCCACTGATGACGACATGAATCTCATTATTGAATTATCAAAAAACCTCTCATAAGAGAGGTTTTTTTATGCAGCTTTTAATACTTGCATCAATTGAGGCAACAATAAAATTAAGATTCCCAATACAACAAAGATAGTAACGACAAAGATAATAGCTTTCTTATTTGTTTGAGATTCATCTTTATGTGTCTCCGCTTTGATTTCTTCTTTTAAGTTATTACTTGACAAAGTATCTTCTACTTTTAATATTTGATCATTAATATTAGTTGGCGTAGATGCTTCCACTTCTTTTAAAACTTCTTTTTCTTCTGGAGTTGTAGCAACCGGTGCCGGTTCCATCGGTGGTATTGTTGTCGTATAAGTTGGTACTTGACTCTGTCCATCATCGACATCAAATGCCGAATAATTCAAATCACCAGTATTCATGTTTGAAGGATTTTCATTCATCATCTTAGTATAATCTTCTGACACGCCTGTATCAAATCCAGTAAAGGTTGGTACCGCATCAACCTGAGGTTGCGTATTTGGTACTTCAAAACCGCTAAAAGAAGGCACTTCTACTGTTGACATTGCTGGTTCGATCTCTGGTGTTAGGTCAACATTTGATGTCATCGTTGGCTCTACTGGAGCAGCTTCTACTGTTGGCATCACTGGCTCAATCTCCGGTGTTGGATCAACATTTGATATCATCGTTGGCTCTACTGGAGCAGCTTCTACTGTTGGCATCACTGGCTCGATCTCTGGTGTTAGTTCAACATTTGATGTCATCGTTGGCTCTACTGGAGCAGCTTCTACTGTTGGCATCACTGGCTCGATCTCTGGTGTTGGATCAAAACTTGATGTCATCGTTGGTTCTACTGGAGCAGCTTCTACTGTTGGCATCACTGGTTCAATCTCCGTTGTTGGATCAACATTTGATATCATCGTTGGTTCTGCTGAATTATTTGAAACTTGATTTACATTGTCAATTAACTGTTCTTCTTTACTATTTGTTGACATATTTTCAACAGGTAAAGTTTCTGCTTGTACCACTTGTGTTTCTTGTGAATTAGAAATTTCTTCTTCATCATCAAAGAAATCTAACACTTCAATTTCATCATCTAAGATATTGTTTTTATTATCCATAATGATACCTCACTTTATTATTCTTATTAACATTATAACAGAGAAAAATGTAAAATAAAAGAGAAATTTGACAATTTCTCTATTGTTCGAATTGGCTCATGTACAGTTGATAGTAAAATCCTTTCTGCTTAATTAATTCCTCATGAGTTCCAGATTCGATAATTTCTCCTTGGTTCATAACTAAAATACAATCAGATTCACGGATAGTAGATAGTCGATGGGCAATTACAAAACTTGTTCTTCCTTTCATCAACTCTTTCATACCATCTTGAATTGCTACTTCTGTTCTGGTATCGACATTACTCGTGGCTTCATCGAGAATAAGAATTTCCGGATCTGCTAAGATCGCACGAGCGATCGAAATTAACTGACGTTGCCCTTGTGAAAAATTACTTCCTTCTTCCTCTACTAATGAATCATACCCGTTTGGCAAGCGATGGATAAAAGAATGCGCCTGAGCTTTTTTACTGGCGGCAATAATTTCTTCGTCAGTAGCAGTACGATTACCATATTTAATATTTTCTTTTACAGTTCCTTTAAATAAATAAGTATCCTGAAGTACAATACCAATCTTTTTTCTTAGATCACTCTTTTTAACAGTCGTAATATCGACATCATCAATTAAAATTTTTCCTTTATCAATCTCATAAAAACGAGATAGTAAATTGATAAACGTCGTCTTCCCTGCTCCGGTTGGTCCTACAATCGCCATGTTTTCACCAGCTTTTACGGAAAGATTGATATCTTTTAAAATTGGCTTCCCTTTCACATAACTAAATGTTACATGATCGAATGTGACATTCCCTTTGATATCATGGAATTCACGAGCTTGTGGATCATCGATGATTTCAACTGGTGTATCAATAATTTCAAAAATACGTTCCGCACCAGCTAAGGCTCCTTGAATAGAAGCATAAAGAGAAGCTAATTGATTAATAGGTCTACGAAACATACTAGAATAAGTTAAAAATGCTAAAATTCCACCGATTGTAGTTCCACCATTTAAAACGAGATATGCTCCTACGCCAATCAATAATACTTGTCCTAAATTGGTGATCGCTAAATTAATTGGCATAACCAGATTGGCATATACTTCTGCCTTAATGGAAGTATCACGCAATTGTTGATTTTTCATTTCAAATTTTTGGGTCGCATCTTCTTCCTTACCATAACTTTTAATGACTTTCATACCACTCATCATCTCTTCAGCGTAGCTGCTGACATCTCCCACCGTTTTTTGTTGTCGTTCATAAAACTCACCTGATTTTTTACCAATATAAGCGACTAAGATGAAAAAGAATGGAACGGTTATAATTGTCGTAATCGCTAAAATAGGATTCATGATGAACATGATGAGAGTAACGCCAATTAAAGTAATAACACTACTGATAATTTGCGTAACAGCATCACTTAAGGCATCACTGATAATGCTGATATCATTGGTGAATCGGCTCATTAAATCGCCTTTTTTATTTTGATCAAAAAAACTTAGGGAAAGAGATTGTAAATGTTCAAACAAATCCTTACGTAAGTGATAGAGTGATCCCTCACTAACCGTTACCATAACAACATTCATAACCCAAGTAAATACAGAATGCAAAACATAGATCATTCCCAATATCAATAGGACCCAAAGTAAGCCATTTAAATTTCCTTTTCCAATAAAATCATCGATTGCAAATGACATGATAAGGGGTGCTAATACACTGGCAATTGTAGAAGCAATTACCATAAGAGTGATCAGCCATAATCGCCATTTATACTTTTTTAAATATCCCCACAGACGAACGATAGTCGCTTTAGGATTCATGGCAGTAGATGAAATTGTTTTATCATCCATTTATTTTCCCCCTTTCTTTTCCATTTGGGAATAATAGATATCTTGGTAGATCGAGCAGTTTTTCATCAATTCTTTATGTGTTCCCATTCCAACCATTTCTCCATCTTCTAACACGATAATTTTATCAGCATCCATAGCAGATGAAATACGTTGCGCGACAATAAAAGTAGTATGCTTGCCAAATTCCTTACGGAGTCCACGACGAATTTCACGTTCTGTTTTCATATCAACAGCCGAGGTAGAATCATCTAAAATCAAAATACTTGGATTAGGTAAAAGTGCTCTGGCGATAGCGATACGTTGTTTCTGGCCCCCACTTAAATTAGTTCCTCGCTGTTCTAACCAATAGTCATACCCTTCTTTTTTCGCTTCGATAAAGGAAGAGGCCTGGGCAATCTGAGCTGCCCGTTTTACTTCGTCTAAGGTTGCATCGCTTTTGCCATATGCAATATTATTAAAAATCGTATCGGAAAAAATAAAAGTTTGTTGAAACGCAATTCCAATATGTTTTCGTAAATAATCGAGACGATAATGATTAACATTGATACCATCGATTAAAATTTGTCCACTTGACACTTCATAAAAACGAGGAATTAAATTGACAAGTGTACTTTTTCCACTTCCCGTTGCACCTAAAATGGCAATCGTCTCTCCTGGTTCTGCTGTAAAATTAATGTTACGCAACACGGCATCCCCTGATCCTTCTGTATAAGAGAAACTGACGTTTTGAAATTCGACACGTCCTTCCATTTTCTCCAAAGCAAGTGGATTATCGACATTTTGAAAGTCATTCTCTAGTGCTAACACTTCACGAATACGTGTTGCGCTTACTTCACTTCTAGAGAACATGACAATTACCATTGATCCCATCAATAATGAAGTTAAAATATTCGTCAAATATTGAATAAAAGCCATAATATCTCCTAGTTGCATCGTTCCGTAAGTCACTTCGTATCCACCAATCCAAAGAACCGCTATCGTAGCTAAATTGACAAATAACATCATAACCGGCATTGCTAAAGAGATAATTCTAACCCCTTTGATCATGATGTTGCGAGCATATTCATTTACCTTATCGAAACGTTCCATTTCATAACCTTCGGTCACAAATGCTTTTACGACACGAATTCCTCCTAGATTTTCTCTTACCGTCGTGTTTACCGCATCGATACTTTCTTGTGTTAAATTAAAATATGGATAAGATTTTCGCATAATGATGACGACGACGATTAACAAAATAGGAATAATAATAATTAAGATACTAGATAACTTAAGACTAATCGATAAGGCCATAAATAAACTACCAATCATGATGACAGGAACACGAAACAACATACGCATACACATCATAAAAATACGTCCGATCAAAGAAATATCATTCGTTAAAACCGTAATGAAGTGACCAGTTTTCATTTCTCCTAATTGAAAGAAAGATAACTTACTTACCTTCTCAAAAATCGCGTGTCTTAGATCCGATGCCGCACTTTGACTTGCCTTACTAGCATAATAGGCACTCAATAATCCTCCCACTACCCCAACAAAAGTAAGAACTAACATCAATAGGACATTCCACATAATATAAGAAAAATCTCGATTGCCAATCCCAATATTGACAATATTAGACATAATATTAGGTAAGGTTAAATCCATTACCACTTCTAAAATAACAAAAAGAGGCGCCAAAAGAGCCCATTTCCAATACTTCTTTAAATACTTTAATAATTTTAACAATGAATTCATATGATCATCCTTATCTATTATAATCTTATAATAAGTGTTTATGAAAGTCAATTACTGTACTTATGATCTTTATCTTTTTCATTTTTTTCGTTATAATAACAATAGGTGAGAATATGAAAAAATTTATGATAGCATTATTAATGATTGTAACAGTTGGTGGTATCAGTTATTTAAGCTTTTTCTTATATGAGCAAAACAAACCTAGTAAACTGGAAAGTATGGGATATACAGAAGATGAAATAGAAATCATTACCTCATATCTTACAGAAGAGCAAATCAAAGAAATCGAACAGAAGAATTACGACGTCATCATTCCAGAATTACTAACAAATGATGCGTTTCAATTCCCGTTACTAGATCGTTATCTTGATTATGCAAAAGAAAACGAAGAAGTTGCACCCGATGAAATTATTCTACTAGTCAATCATAATATTGATGAATTAGAGATTCCTTATCAAAAAGAGATTCGTTCTTTTATCAGTCAAGATTATTTCATCGAAGAAAATCTTGAGCGTTATTTAAACTATCAAAAAAGTCATACCGATAAAACATATCGTGATATTGTTCAAGAAGTAAACGTACATATCGACTATCCTTTTTATGAATACGATATCGAAAGCGATTTCAGTAAGGGTAATTTGATTATTGCTAATAAATATTACACATTAGGAGCCGATTTCGTGCCCGATGACTTAGTTACTTTAACAGAATGCACGAGGGCAAATCAACAAGTAACGCAAGAAACAAAAGAAGCTTATACGAATATGTGCAGGGCAATGAAGACAGAAGGCTTGAATTTGATTGCCACATCCACCTATCGTAGCTATCAAACTCAAGTTGTTTTATACAATCGTTACGTCAGTCAACATGGAAGAGAATGGGCTGATAGTTGTTCTTCCCGAGCAGGCCACTCTGAACATCAAACAGGACTTACGATCGATGTGATTACTCCAACTACCGATTTTTCTACTTTCGAATCTACAGAAGAATTTGCTTGGTTACAAGAACATGCTCATGAATACGGTTTTATTTTACGTTATCCAGAAGGAAAAACATACCTGACAGGATATGACTATGAACCTTGGCATTATCGTTATGTAGGAGTTGAAACTGCTACTAAAATCCATGAATTAGGAATTACTTACGACGAATACTACGAATATTTTGTCAAATAAAAGTATACAAAGTATACTTTTTTTGTCTCCCTCTTTTTTCGTAATGTCCTATTTTAAAACTTTCATCATATAATATAGTGGTGATCATTGTGAAAGACGAAACACTAAAGAAAATTATTTATGTAGGAATTGCTGTTATCATTATCTTTTTTTTCACCAAGGATATTCCATTATTAAAAAAGGAGGAAATTATCGTGATCGACCAACCAGAAGATTTATTGGTCCTTGTCAATAAAACGAGAATGCTTCCCTCTGATTACATTCCAAATGATCTAGAAGAAATCGATATCAACTATTCTAATCATAATAAATATCTTAGAAAAGATGCGAGAGAAGCTTTTGAGACATTAGCAAAAGATGCGAAAGATCTTGGCTATTTTATCGTTGCCGTTTCAGCATATCGTGATTATGCTTATCAAGAAGACTTATATCAAGGATACGTAGAAAGCAAAGGTCAAGACTATGCAGATAAATGTTGTGCGAAGCCAGGTCATAGTGAACATCAAACAGGGCTTTCCGTCGATGTTATGGGATCTAATTTAGACTATGACGAATTTGAATCTAGTCCAGAATTTGAATGGATGAGTGAACATGCTCATCTCTATGGCTTTATTATGCGTTACCCCAAAGGAAAAGAGGATATTACAGGCTTTAAATACGAACCTTGGCATTATCGTTATGTAGGGATCAGTGAAGCAACGAACATTTATGAACAGCAATTAAGTTTAGAAGAATATATAGAATCAATCGACCAAAAAAAGTAGCAAAAGATTGCCACTTTTTAAAATAGATGATCGCATAAAGTGTTATATGATAACAGTTTTACTCTTCTATACATGCATTTAATAAGGTCATAATACTGATCAAATCATTATCACTTAATTTTTCGACAAAAGTTAAATGCCTAGCTTCATAATCAATACTTCTAATATGCTCACACAAAACAGAACCATGAATTTTTTTTGTATCTTCTAATAAATAATGAGTTGGAAAATACTTTTGATTAGAGGTGACTGGGCACACCATCACCATGTGGGTGTTTTGATTAAACACATTACCACTAACGACTATCGCTGGACGAAATCCTGCTTGTTCATGCCCTTTTGTGGGATTAAAATCAAAAAAGACGACATCTCCTTGTTTAGGTACATATTGCTTTACCATATTTCTCTTCCTATGTGTTCATCCCAAGAAAATTCTTTTGTCAAATTTTTATCATGATATTCTTTAAAACGATCACTTAACGATATCCGCCTCTTCTTAGGAATACTAATTATGATTTTATCATCCACTTGTTCGATATTTAAAATATCATTTGCCTTGATGTTTAAAGATTTCAACATACTACTGGGAATTCTAATACCAGATGAATTCCCCCACTTCTGAATTCTTATTTCCATTTTATCACCTCTATTACAGTATATACAATGTCTATACATATGTCAATCTTTTTTATCTATTCAAAATTGATTAAAAAGAAAAAGTAGACATTAATGAAGTTGTCAATAGAAAGTAGACAATAAAAAAGTATTATTTAAACCCTAATTGAGTTCTATACTCAATTGGGGTTTTATATTGTAATGCATAACTAGGTCTGTAATTGTTATGATCCTCTATAATTACATTAATATAATCTTCAACAGTTTCATAATCATCTTGATTAAAATCTATATACATTTCTTTCTTTAACCAACCATTTTTTGATTCAATTATTGGATTATCTGTCGGCGTTCCTATTCTCGACATTGATCTAGTTATGGTATAATCTTTATGTACTTGTGAAAGTGCAATTGATGAGTATATGATTCCTTGATCGCTGTGCATAATTGTATCTTGGGATTCATATCCTCTTTTTATTTTACTTTCTAACATATTTTCTAAAGCTAATTTGTGATTCGTCGGATTACTACAATGTAAAAACGGTTTTACATTTAAGCCTATTATTTCATCATTAAAAACATCTATATAATATGTCCAATCATATCTTTGTTTTTTAAACCATATCACTGTTGTATCTGTTACAACCTTTTCTAATGGTCTAGAAGTATTCCAATTACCATTAATTAAATTTGGATATTTCATCGATTCTTCTCCTGGCTTTTTATAAGTTGAATAATGTCTAGCTTTACTTCTTATTTTTAATATCTTACATATCTTATGAACTAAATTATCGGACACTATCCATCCTGTTTCTCTGCGAATAATCGCATTTATTCTATGATATCCATAACTAGGCTTTCTTTTATGAATATCTCTAATTAATGGTTCTAAGTTTTTACGATTAATTTCATGCCTATTTAAGATATTCCTTGTTTTTAACCATTTGTAATATCCACTTCTAGATATGTTCATCACTTCACATAAAGATTTAACTGAATATTCTGCGCTTAATGTTTCTACTATTTCGAAGTCCAAAACTTTTTCTCGTCTACTACTACAACTGTACCATCTCCTTTCACGAGGTAACCTTTTTTTAATCGTTCATTTTCAATTCTTAACTTCATATTCTCATATTGAAGTTTTTCTATATCTGTCAGATTCTTCTTATTTGAATATTTACATAATGGATTTCCTGGTCTCTTTTTAGATATTAATCCATCCATCCCTTTTTCACGGTATTTTTTAATCCAATTATTAATCATTCCATTATTTAATCCAGTTTCTCTAGTAATATCCCATGTGCTTTTTTCCATATTTAATGCGGGTTTAATTATTTGATATTTTTCTTCTGTAGTCCAATATTTAAATTTTTGTCCTTTCCTTGCCATATTTTCAACTCCTTTATTTTATTATAACAAAAAAATGCAGACACTTTTTTTATGTCTACATTTATCTTACAACTTCAATGATTCCTACTTTTTAAAATTGATTATTGTTTCCACAACAACCATGATTATCTAAATTGATAATTTGGTTTTCTTCTGAGCAAGTATATTGTGGAGTGTAAGTATGTTTATAAATGTGACGATTAATTACATGAGTATGTACTGGGCATACATGTGGTACTTCATGATAAAATTCTTTTTCCACACATTTATTGATCGTTGGTTCTACAACAGGACATTCCATAGCTGGTTGTTGATTACATCCACATCCATCCATCATTGGAGCTTGATTCATTCCCATCATAGGTCTGCAACATTTTTTTCCAAATAACATTTTTAATCCCCCTTATCTAATGTATCATATGAAGTTGGGGATTTAATGAATATGGTATTTGCCTGTAAAATGATATTTTTTAGAATGGTAATTTCAGATTACCATTTTTCATTTTTTTCATCATCACTTTCATTTGTTCAAATTGTTTGAGTAAACGATTGACTTCACTTACATCGCGACCACATCCTTTGGCAATTCTCTGTTTACGACTCGCTTTTATGATTTCAGGATGTCTTCGCTCTTCTGGTGTCATAGAAAGAATAATCGCTTCGATATGAGCCATCTCTTTTGGATCGATTTTCACATTAGTAAGTCCCATCTTAGAAGCTCCTGGTAACATTTTGATTAAATTTTCTAGTGGACCTAATTTTTTGATTTGTTTCATCGTACTTAAAAAGTCCTCTAAATCAAATTTCCCACTTTGCATTCTTTTAGCGCTTTTCATTGCTTCATCTTGGTCGATCACTTCTTCTGCATGTTCAACCATCGTTAAAATATCTCCCATGCCTAAAATACGAGTAGCCATTCGTTCTGGATAAAACTCCTGCAGGCCATCCATTTTTTCACTAACACCGACAAATTTAATTGGTACATTTGTCAAATGACGAATTGATAAAGCGGCTCCACCTCTCGTATCACCATCTAATTTCGTTAAAATAGCACCAGTTAAGGGTAGATTATGATTAAATCCTTCGATTACGTTAATGGCATCTTGACCAGTCATACTATCGACAACCAATAAAATTTCATCTGGTTTTACTGCCTCGTTGATACGGTCCAGTTCCTCCATCAATGATCCATCGATATGTAATCTACCAGCTGTATCGATTAACACATAATCAAATTTATTCTCTTTGGCATATTCCACTGCATGTTGAGCAATTAAAACAGGATCTCCCTCTCCTTCTTCATACACTTCGATATTGAGTTCACGTCCCAGTTGTTGTAATTGATCAATAGCAGCTGGACGATAGACATCACAAGCTACTAACAATGGCTTTTTATGATATTTTTTTCTTAAAAAATTAGCCAATTTTCCATTACTGGTCGTCTTACCACTACCTTGAAGACCTACCATCATCAAAATAGTTGGTTTCCCATCCATAACCAAGTCTTTCTTTTCTCCACCTAATAACTCTACTAATTCATCTTTTAAAATTTTAACAAAAACTTCTCCAGGTTTTAATGACTTGGCAACTTCTTCTCCCAAGGCTTTTTCTTTGACACTTGCAATAAATTCCTTTACGACCTTATAATTGACATCTGCTTCCAACAAAGCTAGTCGCACTTCTCTCGTTATTTCATCAATGTTACTTTCGGTTATTTTGCCATAACCACGCATTTTATCTATCGCGTTTTGTAAACGCTCACCTAAACTTTCAAACATGTTATCACCATTATTATTATATAATAAAACACTAGAAAATCCTAGTGTTTCATCTGTTTTTATCATGATTATTATGCGGGATTCGCACTTGCTACTGACGTAGGACTTGGAGTAGGCGTTTCATTTCTAATAATACCCCATTCATGATATACATCACAGTTATTACTTTCTGGTACTGGGTTTGGTTTTTCCATTTGAATAATCATTGGAATCTTAAATGCTCGTCCAAATGCAACACAGGTACCTGGTTGTAATGTCTTTTGTTTCTCGACAATTTCTTCACTGATATTAGGAAGCATCTTGGTAATATATTCCAAATCTCTTGGATGCGTCATTTTAAAGATAATAAAGCTTCCCATTTGCGCCATAACTGTATCCGATAAATCGACTGGTCTTTGTGATATTAAGTCGAGGATAAGACCATATTTTCTTCCCTCTTTCGCAATACGTTCAAAAACATTATATCCAAGCAGAAACTTATCTTGGTCTTCTTGTACATAACGATGGGCTTCCTCTAAGAAAATATGGAATGGAATCGTTGCCCTTTTGGTTAAACCCTTAGTGAAGTCAAATAACATACGAGCAAATATTTTCACGATATTTTTCGCCATTGAATCATCGATATCCTCCAAGTTAAAGTTGATAATTTGAGCTTTCTTTCCCTGATATGCAACTAGGTTAGATAAATACTGTTCTACTGTCACATAATGTGGATAATAGAAAAATTTCGCATATTCACCAATGACGATCGAATGAAGACGAACTTTCAATGTGATTGCTTCATTATATAGTTTTTCATTATGTAAAAGGCCTTCACTAATCAGTGTAAAATTAAAGGCTTTTTCCATATCGTTCAAAGTATAAGCATTCACTGTCTGTGGTTCATACTTATCCAATTCTTCGTCGATAAATTTCGAAATATACTCTGTTACGAGAATACTTTCAGTAAAATTTCCTTCTTTATCGATAATAAAACATTCGCGAAATTTTCTCACATAACCAAGACCTTGTACAGGGGCTTCTAGATTAAATTCATTCGTACTACAAGTTGCTAGGATAGAGAAAATATCATTTCTTTTTGCAGTAGCTGTCTGATTTGTATAAAGAATTGTCATGATCGCTTTGGCAATCAAATGATTTTTATAACGAAGTGCCTGATCAGTTGTCTCGGCAAAAATTTTTGTTAATGTGAGCATTTTTTCCAAGATTGGTAATTGGGAATGAGAAGTTGCATTGAGTAATAATGCAATATCATCTAAACTAAGTAACCATAGAGGAATCTGTAATATTTCTCCTTTTCCACCATATTGTGCAGTCTGTAAAACATTCGTCGTATAGAATTTAAAATGATAGTTGGGATTAATTTGATTCATATCTTGAAATGCATTGTGATACTCACCATAAGCATCAAATAAAAAGATATTTGCTTTATAAGGAATATAATTAGGACTAGCGAATAAGTTTTGAATGAGACGCGCAACACCCCAAGATTTACCACTACCAGTGTTTCCGAAAATAGCCATATGATTACTAAATAAATCATTGACATTGGCATAAATTGGCAAACCATTATATAAAGGTGACATTCCTAATAACATGTTTTCAGGACCTGCTACACCCGTTAATAATTTCATCTCTTCACTGGTGATTAAACGTATTTGGGAATCCAAATTTGGTTTACGAATAACACCACCTAAAAATCGATCTCCCACAATTTCACCTAAAAAATGAACTTTCAAGAGTTCTGGACTGACATCCTCTATTTCCCCTAATATTTTTTTATTATGATCTTCAAAGATCACATGCATATTCATAAGATTACTAGATACCTTAAGCCCTGCCATCGATATATGTGCAACACTATTGCTCATGTAAACAATATTTCCAAACATAACATCACCCTTTTATAATAATTCTTTTATTCTCTCTTTGATTTCTTGATCTTCTACTTCTTCCAACAATTGGAGGATTTGTTCTTCTTTTCTTTTTAAATGTAATACTTCTTCATAATAGATTAATTTATCACAAGCATCTTTTACTTGCTTATGAACAGCATTTCTACTCACATCATAATTTTCAGCCATTTCCGAAAGTGTTAAATTGTTAAAATAATAATCCTCAAAATAATGACGTTGTTTTTCCGTTAATAACTCACTATAGATATCGTATAAACTACTTAAATATAATGCATCTTCCATTAGATGAACACCATCACATAATTATAAATAACAATTCCAAGAATAATAAGACCTACTACCGTATAGATTAGTGACATATATTTTCTACCATAACTTGTAGAATTGTTATAAGCTACGACAAGTAAATCGAGTGCTAGAAAAAACTCGGTAATGAGTAACACAACGGGAGCGAAAAATGACACGATCACCGTTATGATGACAAGTACTGTAAGTAAAGCTTGAACAAATAATGCATCGTTATTAATATATTGTTTCTTTTTTATTTTTTTATCAGTCTTCTTTTCCATTTTGATCACCTACTAAATCTTTAAAAAGTCCATGAATATACTTTTCGATATCGTACGTTCGCAAATCCTCTTTCTTTTCTCCTAAACCAATCTACTTGACAGGAATGCCTACACTTTCTTTGATTGCCAGGACGATTCCACCTTTCGCAGTACCATCTAATTTCGTGAGTATAATTCCTGTAATATTGGTAATTTCTTGGAAACTTTTCGCTTGACTAATCCCATTTTGTCCAGTCGTCGCGTCAATTACAAGGAAAGTTTCATGAGGAGCTCCCGGAATCACCTTACCAATCACTTTATTCATCTTATCTAATTCATTCATCAAATTGGTCTTATTCTGAAGACGTCCTGCCGTATCGATTAGCACCATATCATAATGTTCTCTTTTTGCTTCCTCTAGCCCATCGTAAATGACACTGGAAGGATCCGCATTTTCCTTGCTGATAACAGGTGAATCCGTTCTATGTCCCCATTCGATCAGTTGCTCGACAGCTCCTGCTCGGAACGTATCACCAGCAATCAAGAGAACTTTTTTTCCTTGTTCTTTGAACTTGGCAGCTAATTTACCAATCGTTGTTGTCTTTCCAACACCATTCACCCCTACAAATAACATCACGGTTGGGCCATCCGGATTTTCGTTGATCTTATTCGAAATGACTTCATTATTGACATAAATAATGAACATCTCATCGACGATGATTTCTCTAAGATCATCCACATCGATAATATTTTCTTTTTTGACACGTTTTTTCAAACGATCGATAAAATCCATAACCGTATTCACTCCGATATCCGCCATAATCAGAATTTCTTCTAGCTCATCAAAATAAGCCTGATCAATACTATGATGACGTTTTGATAACATCGTGAGTTTCGAATTGAATTCCTTTCTCGTCTTCTCTAATCCATGATCATAAAGATCAACCTCTTTTTGTTCTTCTACTGTTTTTGTTCCAAATATATTTTTAAATTTATCAAATAATCCCATAAAACCCCCTAAAAATAATCAATCGTATCCCCTTTGGTAAGACTGATATCATCGCTATTATCCGTCGTATAAATACAAAAATCCAAAATAGCGATAAAAAGAATAAAATAAGCATACAGAGTAACCAAAAGCGATATTAAACTAATTAGCGATAAGAAATAATAATCATAAAGTGTTCCCATAAAGTAAAAGAAACTAACACCGATTTCGATTAAGTAACATACGATCATCACTAAGATTTTCAAATATTTCCTAGCATATCTCTTCGTCTTAGGATCGCGAAAAGAAATCCCTAACAAATAATTAGAAAAAACTAAATAAATAAGGGCTAGTAACGTTAATGAAAACCAATTCTGACTAATAAAAGTAGGCCATTCACTAAATTCGTGATGAGTAAAAAAAGTACTTCCCATGATCCAAATACAACTAAATAAACGAATGATAAACGTTAGTAATACTAAATTCGCACCTCGGCTAATCAATTTATGGTTGTCTTGATCGATGATTCCCATACGATTATTGTGAATCATGCGCTTCCATAAAGATGCATTCATGCGATATGTCATCAAACGATCAAATACATTCTTCATATTCTCACCTAATATCATTTTACACTATTTTTTATGAAAATACTAGCAAATCATCTGAAAAGACAAAAAAAGCACTATGAAGTACTTCTTCTATTTATGATCAATGTTTCTCCATCGATGAAATACCATAATAATCCAAAACTGCCTGTTCTAATTCTGGGAATTGGGTATGAATACTTTCTTTATATACGCTTCATAAACTTCCTATCTTAAAGCATTACATCTCATATTTAAAAATATCGGTTGGCAATCCTTCTTCTTTTTTACAAATGAGTGTTAACTGGACAAAACAAAAAAATTAAAGTATAATGGTAACGTTATAACGAAAAAGAAAGGAGTTTTTATGAAATTTTTTAACAACGATGACACGAAGGTATTTGCTTTAGGTGGCCTTGGTGAAGTCGGAAAAAATATGTATTGTGTAATGCATAACAATGAAATAATTATTACGGATGCGGGTATTATTTTTCCAGAAAGTGAATTAATGGGTGTCGATTATGTGATTCCTGATTTCACTTTTCTAAAGAAAAACGAAAGTAAAATTAAAGCTTTATTTATTACACATGGTCATGAAGATCATATTGGTGGAATACCATTTCTATTACAGACGGTTCATATTCCTGTTATTTATGCACCAAATCAAGCAGTCGGGTTAATTCGAAAAAAATTAGAAGATCGTAATATTAAATATAAGAACTTAATCGCTTATACGGAAAAAACAAAAGTAAAGTTTAAGAATATCGAAGTGGAGTTCTTCCGCACTACTCATTCTATTCCCGATTCCCATGGGATTTGTATTACGACACCAAATGGAACAATTGTAACAACAGGAGATTTTAAATTTGATTTAACGCCTGTTGGGCCAATGGCTAATTTGCATAAAATGGCAAAAATTGGTGAACGTGGTGTTACATTACTTATGAGTGATAGTACAAATGCTTTAAGTGAAGGTATGAGTATTAGTGAATCAAAAGTCGACAATGCTCTATCAGAAATTTTTACAACGAAGACAGATGGACGTATCATTATTGCTACTTTCGCTTCTAACATTTATCGTTTAAAACATATCGTCGATACTTGTAAACGAAATAATCGTAAAATTGCGGTATTTGGTCGTTCGATGGAAAATAACATCGAAATCTCTATTCAAGGTGGATACATTAGACATAAAGATATTTTTGTAACGCCAGAAGAGGCCAATCATCTACCAGATAATCGTGTATGTTTACTTTGTACTGGTAGTCAAGGAGAACCTCTTGCTGCTTTAAGCCGTATTGCGAATGGTACGCATAAACAAATCAAGTTGCGTTCGAACGATGTGGTTGTCTTTTCATCGAATCCGATTCCTGGAAATGCCATTAGTATTTCGAAGACGATCAATAAACTTTACATGCGTGGTGTAGAAGTATATACCAATACCTCATTAAGTGATATTCATGCTTCTGGACATGCTAGCGAAGAAGAATTAAAATTGATGTTACGTTTAATTAAGCCAAAGTATTTCATGCCATTTCATGGTGAATATCGTATGTTAAAACGTCATGCTGATATTGGTATTAGTTGTGGTATTCCAAAAGAAAATACTTTTGTACTGGGGAATGGTGATGTTTTATCGATCTATAAAGGTGAAATAAAACGTGCTGGAACCGTTCCTGCTGGCGACGTTTACGTCGATGGAAATCGGATTGGAGATATTGGAAATGCCGTTTTAAAAGATCGTAAAATCATGGCTAACGATGGAATCGTCATCGTGATTTCCAATCTCGATACAACTCATAACCAGTTACTAGGAAAACCAAATATTACGACCCGTGGTTTTGTTCAAGTAAACGAGAATGAAGAACTGCTTCATACTCTGGAAGAAATTAGTAAAAAGGCCATTTTATCAAAACTTGGCAACCGTATTAATTATTCGGATATAAAACTAGAAATTTCGAATCAATTATCTAGTTATATCTATGAAAAAACAGGAAGAAAACCAATTATTCTTCCCGTTATAATGGATATTAAGCGTAATGCTTAATATCTTTTTTATATACCCAATTTAATATTGTGTTTCTTCGTATATTCTTCAATCTTAATCAAATCGTTCTGATCTTGTGATTCATTCCGATCTCGCTTCCATAGAACGATCGACTTTAACGTTTGAAGCGGAAAACCGGATTCCATCCGTACTTCAAATTTTTTCTTATTTCGAACTGCAACTGCTACCTCATCAGCAATTTGATAAAAGCCTGCCTCATCGACACGATTATGATTGATTCTTCCTGCATCTTTCAGTTCCTGAAAAAGATCTTCTGACACATATAAATTGATGCTATCACAATATTTTCTAATATCATAAAGGACTAATGCAGCCTCTCCCGTAATATAATATTCTCCTTTGGAGAAATTTAAGCTTTCTACTATGTTGATAACTTCTTCTCTATCCACAATATCCCTCCATTGATATTATAACAAAAAATAATCCATAACGGATTATTTAGAGGCTAAAAAGTACATTCTTAGTGAACTTTCTGTTCTTCCAATAAAGGAAGTAAAATCGTAACCGTCGTTCCCTTTCCAATCTTTGATTCATAATGGATCGTACCTTCATGAGCAGCAATGATTTCATAAGACAAAGAAACACCTAGTCCAGTACCTCTTAATTTTGTCGTAAAAAAGGGTTCTGATATTTTTTTTAAGACATCTGGTTCTATTCCCATACCATTATCGTGAATTTGAATCTCAACCAAATGATCTTTCAAAAGAGTCGTAATCGATAATCTCCCACCATCTTTCTCTTCCAATGCTTCGACACTGTTTTTCAGTAGATTAATAAACACTTGTGTCAGACGATTATAATCACCCGAAATATAAATTTCATCATCATATAAATTCGTATCTAACATAACCTTATTTTTCTCCAGAATTGGTTCAAAACTATTGACAACATCTTCTAATAAATAATTAATATCCAAAATATCTTTCTCGACTTTTATCTTCGTAATCGATAGAAAATCTTGTAATAAAATTAAAGTACGATTAATTTCCTCTTTCATAATAGGAACATATTTTTCAGCATGTTCCGTATTATGTACATCGAACATGTCTAAGTATCCTTTACAAACGGCAATCGGATTTTTTATTTCATGAGTGATTTTAAATAATGATGTTCGAATTTGTTTTTCTTGTTCCAATTCTTTTACATTCATGTGATATTTCATGATTTCTTCACCCTTTTTGATCAAAAATAACACCACGTAAGTAATCACAAAAAAAAGCAGAATCATAAATGGTAATGAAAAATAAGATCCTTGCAAATAATCCTCTTGTAGTACGGGATTCGTTAGTAAACAACCTATAAAAACCATACTCTTCATGATGAGGAAAAAGAAAATATAATGTTCTTCCTTACGTTTTTTTTCTTGCATATAAAGGAAAACAACATAATAACCAAGATATTCTAGCAAAATTAAAGGAACTTTAAAATAGAGATTTGTCACATAATGATGGATGATGATAATCGACATGACAAGAATGGAAAAATGTCTTTTTTTCACATATGCAACAATCAGAGGAACATTAAAAATAAGCAAAATAGGACGATTAAATAAACCTACTCCAAATCGTAGCGATAAATAAAGAGAAGTTACTAAGGTCAAATCCAAATAAATATCGTTCTCTTTTTTTCCAATATTCCGATTGTAAACGATATAAAAAAGATACACTAACAAAGGAAATAAAATAAATAACATGTTCAAGAATAAACTTTCATATAAATTCATTTTCTCACCTCATGACAGTATTATAGAGGTTTTCCATGTCATAATTTGTCGAAATAAAGAAAAAAATGATGAAAAACATCATTTTAAGTCATCGATATATTTTTTAAATTGTTTTGCATTCTCTCCCAAAATTATCTTCAATTGATTATCGATTTCGACGATTCCTTGGGCACCCAATTTCTGAATTCCTTCTTTGTTTACTAACCCAACATTGGCTACTTCGACGATAAAACGAGATTTATTAAACTCGTATTTGATAATATTTTTTCGTCCTCCCAAATATTCTACTAATTTATTGAGTTCTAACTTAAAATCTTTCTTTTTGGAACGCGTAATCGCAATTGCGATAACTAGTGCTATCAAAATAATTAAAATATATTGAATATATTCCATTTTCATCACCTTAGTATTCATTATACTATATTTTCGATCATTTTACCATCTTTAATCAAAATTTTCATGCATACTTCTTTCCTATTTGAAAGGATCTATATGGATTCTAAGATCAAATGATTCTTAAACGAACATTCTATTATGATTATCAAGTGCGACAAATCTCGTATTCCATCTTTAAAATTCCATTTTCTGCATATATTAATAATGGTGAATTCTATGAAACAAATCTCAAAATATAAAGTCGATTCCGCTTTATTTATTACCTTAGTTATATTGGCCATTATTAGTGTCGCTACGATCTCAAGCGCAGAATTATTATTACCTAGTTATATGCATGGTTTAGCCCTTAAACAAATCATGTGGTATGGATTAGGTTTTGTGCTTGCTTATTTTATTATGTTTCTTGGAAATGATTATTTATATCGTCATATTTGGTATTTATACGGAATTGGAATTTTATCGTTAATTGCTCTACTATTATTTGCCGAGCCCATCAACGATGCTCGTTGTTGGTTTACTATTCCTGGTATTGGTTCCATTCAACCAAGCGAATTTATGAAAGTTATTTTGATTATTACTCTTGGAACGATGATTCATCATTTTCACGAAAAATATCAAAATCCATCTCTTAAACAAGAATTTTTCCTTTTAATGAAGGTCGGAATTGTCGTATTCATTCCTAGTTTTCTTACTTTCTTACAACCAGATACTGGTGTTGTTTTAATTTATTTACTCATTACAATTGTCATGTTGTTCGTATCAGGACTTCGTTATCGTTGGTTCATCCTACTATTCGGATTACTTTTTCTTACAATCGGCATCATCCTCGGGGTCTATTTTCTAAACCAAGATCTATTCGTAAAATTATTTGGGACAAGTTTTTTTCTTCGTGTTGATCGCCTGTTAGATTGGTCTAACAAGTCAGGCTTTCAATTAGAAAACGGTATCAGTGCGATTGGATCCGGCGGGCTTTTAGGAAACGGACTTCGAAACACCCCTATTTATTTTCCAGAACCACAAACCGATTTTATCTTTGCTGTTTATGGTAGTAACTTTGGATTTATTGGATCACTTCTTTTAATCGGCCTTATTACGTTTTTTGATCTTAGACTTATATCGATCGCACTTAAAAATAATTCCCATACCAATCGTTATATCATTGCTGGTATTTTAGGAATGTTAATCTACCAACAACTTCAAAATATTGGCATGACGATCGGACTTATGCCGATCACGGGAATCACGCTTCCTTTCATCAGTTATGGTGGTTCTAGTCTACTAAGTTACATGCTTATGATTGGTGTTATTTTTAATATTTCAAATGAAACGATTCGTTATACCAATTAAAAAACTATACATTAGTTTTTTTGTATAATTTCAATATTTCATCTTGCTCTAAATAAAGGTAATAAGTATCACTCTTACCTACCCTATAAGTCAAAATAGCTTCATCCGTACTACTAGAAGTAAGTTCTTTCATCTGTTCATTTAACGATGTCACCTGATCATTCAACTCTTGAATTTGACTTTCATAATTGGTAATCTTTTCCTTTAATGCTTGTTCTTCTATTTGCCATGCTTCCTTTTCTCTTTTTAGTGTTGCAAGCTCATCCTCACAAGTGGAAGATACTTTCGGATACAACGTAACCCAATCTTCCTGATATGCGATCCATTTATCTTCTTCAACCTGTAACCAATTATAATCTCCATTCTTTTCTTCTTTCAAAATATTATAAATACCTAAATTAATATATCCTAACACTTCCCCATTCGGCGTTTTTCTAGCACGTAATTTTTCTACTGTGACTTCTGCCTGATCGACACTCGTATTTCGCATCACTGGTGTTCCAATATAAGAGACTTCTTTTGGAACTATTTGAAAATGAAGTCCAGCATCGCGGTAAATACGTGTAAAAGAAGTATCCACATACATGACTTCTTCTGGCTTTTTCGTATCTCCGGTCATAACCCATTTGCCACTTGTGTTCAAAGTCCAATTATCGCTTTTTCCTCTTCCTACGACAATATGAACATGAGGACCCGTCACATTTCCATTCGTTCCTTCATGAACGATCACATCACCACGTTTGAATTTTTGGCCAACGAATAATTTACTCACTTCTTCATCATCTGAATGTGTAAATGTGATAAAAGCATGATCGGTGAAAGTTGGTGTTACAACTGGACTTGTCGAATATAACCAAACAGTATTAGATACGTTAGGATTCCCCAACCCACGAATCGCTACAATTTCTAATTCATCACAATTGCAGTACATCGCACTTATTTTTTCATTTGGATCTCCAGCTTCGTCGATTGGATAATCTTTTGGTGTTCCTACTGTATGTGTATGATGAGAATAATTCCCTGTATAAGCTTGCGTAATGTTCATCACTTTACTCGGATATGTAAAATAATTTTTATTCATACCACTCCCTCTTTCTATTTTATTGTATGTAAAAATAATAAATGTGTAGAGGATAAGTGAATAGTATAGAAAAAAATAGGTATGAAAACCTATCTTCTGATGCTTTCTATTTCTTTATTCAAAAAGACTAATATATACTTCTTCTTTCACTTCTCGTATTATATATTTCTGTATACTCTTCTTTATGCATGTTTTATCAACCAATTATCCTATATACAAAACACAAAAATGATCAATATATTCGGACACTAAAGGTATATAAAAACGAACTATTTCTAGTTCGAATAAACATCGATATGGAACGAATGGTAAAGTTATCTATAACTCTTTCACTTATTGAGATGTAATATTAATTCCTATAACAATAATATTATATTAAAAACAAAATTATTTTCAAGTTATAAAATTCAAAGACTGCGTTAAATTCGATGTAAAGTGTACAACATCTACATTATAGTTAATGATTAATTTATGGCATTTTGTTTATCAAAGAAATAATTATAGTTGGTTTCTATAATTTTTTTTATCTTTTAATGAATTTTCTGATAAATTGGATTGTCTAAAAAAGTGTAGACAATCCATACCATAAGTCTAAATCAGAATGATTCACTTTATAATTATTCAAAGTTGATAGTCAGAAAATTTTTTATTTCTGCCTAATTCTTTAGCAATTTGGTTCATGGATTTATTTTCATGTAATCCATCTTCAGTATTTTTTCTATTTTCATAAGATAGGTGACAATAATTTGCCATTCTTAATATCTCCTTAACGGCAAATAAATTTCTTAGGAAGATATTATATATGTTTTCAAAACTTATCGCAAATTGATTGTGCACTTTGAAAAAAATCTACAAATTCAAAGATTATTTTGTTTTCTATTTTTTAATTCCTAAAAAATTATCATTTCGTGATATACTATAATAGTAATATGTAAGGAGGTATATTTGAAATGAATGAACTTTTCGATGTTTTAAATGAATTAGGTGAATTTACTGGTAATGTTGCTAGTAGCGATGAATGTCATAAAAATGGATATTGGCATAGAGCCGTTTATGCATTTATAATTGATAAAAATTTTAATATATTACTTCAAAAGAGAAGTAAAAATAAAAAATTATGGCCAAATAAATGGGATGTTACCGTTGGTGGTCATGTTAACGCCGGAGAATTTGGTAGACAAGCATTGATTCGAGAATGCAAAGAAGAATTAGGAATTGATGTAAAAGACAATGAAATTAAGTATATCGTCGGAACTACATCAGTATATAATAAAAATGGATATATAAATAATCATTTTGACGAATGCTATTTAATTTTAAAAGATGTTGATATTAAGACATTAAAATTACAAAAGGGTGAGGTTGAAGATGTTAAATATTTTCCTTGTGATGAAATAATTAACAGAATAAATGATAACTATAATGGATTAACTGAAAAAAATGTTTCATGGCATATCTTAAAGAGATTATTGGAAAGTGACATTATTAGTCAATTAAAATAAATTTATAAAAGAACATTATGAAAACGATTAAATATGATATTAGCAATGAAAAAGTGAAAACATTATTATCAACCGATAAGTTTTTAAATCAATTAATAAAATATATCCAATGTTCCGAGTTGATAATAGAACCCGATGGATTTAGTTGTATTATAAAATACATTATAGGCCAACAAATAAGTGATAAAGCAAGAGAAACAATTTGGAACAGATTTAAGTCTAAATTTACACCTATTGATCCAAGTTATATCTTAACTGTTAACAATAGCGAGATAAAAGCAATAGGATTATCCGAAAGAAAAGTGGCTACAATAAAAAGAATTGCTTTAGAAATTGTGAATGGTAATTTAGATTTTAATAATTATATTTATTGCACAAATGAACAAATAATAGAAGATTTGACAAAAATTAAAGGCATTGGACGTTGGACTGCCGAAATGTATCTTATCTTTTCTTTGGGCCGAGAGGATATTTTATCAAAATCTGACGGAACAATAAAACGAACTATAAAATGGATGTATAATTTATCAGAATTACCAACTAGTCAAGATATTAAAATATATTTTGAAAAATGGAAGGGTTATGAAACAATCGTGTCTACATTTTTATGGAAATCTATTGAGTTAGATTTAGTAAAAAATGAATTTAGTAAAACAATACCATTTGAGTAGGAGTTTAACATGGAAAAAATTAAATTAGAATTAATGAAAGAAACAATAAATATTGCTATTAAAAATGATGATATTTTTGTGGGTGTAATAGTAGCCAACAATGGTAAGATACTTTGTTCTAATAAATATCAAAACAATAATGATTGGGCAGAATGTATTTTAGGCGGTTTACAAAAATTAAATATTAATGAAGCTGAAGAACTTTATTTAACTATAAATACATATAAAGATGGTAATTTTAGTTTAAATAAAATTATACAGAAAATCAAAATACATCAAATTTATATTGGACTACCTGATCCTAAATTAAATAGATATTTAAAAAATGATCCTGTCTTACAATTTCAAAATATAAATAGATATCCAGAAAATTTACAAAAAATTATAATTTCAAAAAATTATAATTCATTTTCTAATAGTTTACAAAGTATAAAAAATAATATATATTATTCAGAAAAAAGAATAAGTGAATTTGTAAAAGAACAATTGTCAAAGTATGGATTAAATATATCAAAAGAGGAAATAAATAACAACAAAACTACAGATAAGCTGATTACGCTTTTAATCGATAAGTATAATTATTCTATTAAAGATGCAAATTATATTGTAAATACTTCACTATCTAATGCTTTTAATAAAAAATATGCATTGTATGATTACAAAAATGATGTGCGGAGTATAAATAATCATTGGAGTGACACTTTTTTTAAAGCATGTAAAGAACTTTCAGGTGATTTATTTAATGAGAATATAATAGATGTTGGAGTTGGTTCTGGAAATGAGGCTTCAAAACTATTTAAAAACTGTAAGCGTATTACTTTTGTAGATATTGCGCCTGATGGCCTAAAAAAAATTAAAAAGATAATTCCTCAATCAAAAATAATTGTTTCATCAGCTGAAAATTTAGAAATGATTAATAATAATGAATATGATATTTATATTTCATTAAGAACATTTAATTCCTCTTTTTTTAATATTGAAAAAACATTAAATGAAGCAAAAAGAATTTTAAAATCAAATTCTAGAATTATGATTTCTATTGCAAATGGTTTTTTAAGTTCTAATTCTTCAATAATTCCCGGATTAATTATTCCTGGGACAGATTTTGTTGATATTTATAAAGGTTTAGATAGTATTAAAAATCTTATTAATATTATGTCTAGATTAGGGTTTGAAAAGTTCAAATTACTTACTACAAATGAGGAAATTTATTTATTGGCAAAATTAAACAAAGAAGGGAGTTAAATAAATTATGAATGATAATCAATTTACTTCACAAAAAATAATTGAATTTGATCGTTTTTTGTCAAATATTGAACTTTCCGTACCTGATGGATTTAAAATAATTAATCCATTTTGTGGTGATTCAAAAGAAAAAATTAACCAAATTATAGAAATTTTTTACCATAAATTTTATAATGATAATAAAAAAAGAAGGATGATTTTAGGAAGCTCACCAGCTAGAAGAGGAACGGCAATTACAGGAATACCATATGAAGATGCTCAGCATTTACAAAATCAAACTGGAATTTTTATAGATGATTTTTATGTTAATAAATCATCATCAAATTTTTTATATGATGTCATAGATATGTATGGTGGAACTGATAAATTCTATAATGATTTTTATGTGAATTTTATATGTCCGTTGGGAATCGTAAGGATAAATTCAAAAGGTAGAGAAGTTAATTGTAATTATTACGAAAATAAGAAATTACAGGAAACTTTATATGACTTTATAATACAAACTTTAAAAATGCAAATGGAATTTAATATTGATAGATCGGTATGCTATTGTATTGGAAGCGGAGAAAATTATGAATTTTTAAAAAAGATAAATGAAAAATATTGCTTTTTTGATAAAATAATTCCACTAGAGCATCCACGTTTTATAATGCAATATAACTCAAAAAACAAAGAATATTATTTAAATAAATATTTAAGTGCACTCACAAAAAACGCAAAGGAGACTAAAAGTTATGGAAGAAAAAAGTAAAAGATTTGTTCACTTTGAAACAAATAGAACAACAATTTACGAAGTACAAAACAAACAAATTATTAAAATTAAAGAAGATGTCCTATATTTTAATGAAACATTAGTGAATAATGAGTTGTATGATAAACTAGATCAGTATTTATATAGTTTAAATAATGAAAATATATTTAATACTAAGAATATAAGATTATGTGCAACAGGAATTTTTCAAGAATTTTCATTAAATGAACAAATTCAATTAATTATTCATATCTTTGTAAAACATGGAATTTATTTTAATATTATTAATAAAGAATTAGAACAATTCTATTTAAATCAAGAAATAAATAATAAAAAAGTAAATAATATAATTGAAGGGATGTGGAAACAAGAATTTAGAAAAGTTGTTATATGTGGAAGTTTTCAAAAAAATATGACGGAAATATGTGAATTAATGGATAAATTAAAACAACATAATGTTGAAATATTAAGTCCATGGACAAAAGATGTTGTTCAGGAAACACTAGATACAGACTTTATTTTACTTGAAGGTCAAACTTTAGAAAATGAAAGAGATTCATGGAGACATAAGTATGATCATATGAATAAATTCATAAAAGCCGACGCCATCATTGTATGTAACCCTAATGGTATTATTGGTAAAGGAACAATGTTTGAATTTGGATTTATTACTGCTTATAATAAGAGAGTTATTTTTACAAACGAACCAAAAGACATGTCTATTCTGTTCCCATATGAAACTGGATTAAATAACATTAAATGAAAAGACGAAATGGATATGAACTTCTCCTCTCCTTTCAGTCTGCTAATCACTATTTAACTAAATTATATATTCTTCTGTACAAAGTTCCCTTTGTAGGGAGAAAAGCTAGTATTCGATCAATGAATCATCTATTGATGTATCTTTACTAGCCATAGAAATTTGTATAGCACTTGACTCTCAGATATTTTTATATTCATAAGATGTACATGGATTAATCATTTATAGTGATTGGTCCATGTGCATTTTTTTGATATTGCCTCATTCCACGTATGAAATATTTCTAGATTTTTAAAACATATAAAAACGAACTATTTCTAGTTCGACCAATTTTCCTATGGTGGGAGATATAGGACTCGAACCTATGACCTCTTGCACGTCAAGCAAGCGCTCTAACCAACTGAGCTAATCACCCATGGTGGAGCTGAGGAGAATTGAACTCCTGTCCGAAAATACCGCACCATAGATATCTACAAGTTTAGTCGACTATGTTATGTCCTAATAAGTGTTAGTAGTCGACACCCCACTCATTAGTAAGTCTATCAGATTCGTGACTACTTATAGACATCATAGTCATATATCCCATTCATCGAGCCCTCAGAAATTCTCATGGGAGAAGAATTAAGAGAGCTGCATCCCGCTAGTTCTATTAAGCGAAAGTAGGAGCGAAAGAAGCCCCTCTGAATGCATTAACTAATTTTTCTTTAGCATTTATATTTAGCTTTTGTACGTAACGTGTACCTCCGACTTGCAACCTAAGGCCTAATATTTCCGTCGAAACCAAAGCAGCCCCGTGTTTAAGATTATAACACATTTCTTGCTAATTTACAATAAGTATAATCCATACATACTTTTCTATACTTCTTTTATTTTCTGTTTATAATTTTCGACACCGGGTTGACCAAAAGGATTTACTTCTAATAAGTAAGCTCCTATCGTAGCACTCACTTCCATAAAATAACAAAAAATACCGATCGCTTCTTCATTTAATTCATCTAAGATCATGACAATACTAGGAGTATGTCCTTCATAATGTGCTTTTAAAACAGCAGTTGATACTTTATCATTTAAATCTTGACTTTTTATCTTGATAACCGTTTCAAATAAAATAGGACTTCCCTCTTGATAATATTGACCTAAAGAGTGAAGATCTTTGGTATTAGATGTTAAAATAGGTAAAATTCCTTTTCCTTCTTTTCCTTGTGTTTCGGCAAATAATTGTTTTAACCATTCCCCTAGATTAGTAAGTTTTGGTTCATAGATTGTAAATGATTCCACCAAACGATGATGATGATAAAAATAATCACGATAACAGGCATAACGATAGGCCTCTTCTAGGTATTCTTTCCCCTTTTTTACTCCTTTCAATAGAGCATGAATATCAAATCCTGCTACAGCAATGGGAAGTAGACCTACTACTGTAAATACACTAAAACGTCCACCAATTTCTTTGGGAATAGTAAGAAGTGGATATTTATATTCCTTTGCCAGATTGTAGAAATAGCTTTCCTGTTCGCCAGTTGTAATATAAATTCGTTCCTTTAATTCTCTATCGGAATATTTCTTTTTCATGAGTTCATAAATAGGTTCAAATGTCCGAATCGTCTCTAAGGTATTACCTGATTTGGAAATAACATTTAAGATGATGTTACGATTTTGAATGTAGGTCATCAAGTCACGTTGATATTCGGTGGATAAATTCGTTCCGACAAACAAAATTTCTGGTTTTCCTGTGGAAAAATAAGAAGATAGTGCATCAATGATCGCTTTTCCACCTAAATAAGATCCTCCGATCGCTACAACTAAAAATAAATCACATTTTTTTCGTATTTCAGTGGAAAACTGTTCGATATTCGAAAGTTCTCCACAGGAAATACAAGTTTCCATATCATACCAATCTAACATCGAATCTTTCGCTTCTAATTTCTTTAATATATGACTTTTTTTGTGCTCATACATTTCTATTTGTTTTTGATCAATATAGTTTTTTATATAAGTAGTATCTAATATCATCGTATCACCTTATTCATTATATCAAAAAATGGTGCTTATGCATCATTTATATTTCATCATCTTACGTAATTCTCTTTCCGTATCGCGCTTTTTAATAGCTTCTCTTTTATCGTAGTTTTTCTTACCTTTAGCGACTCCTAACAAAACTTTGGCATAACGTTCTTTCAAATAAATCTTTAAAGGAACTAACGTATAACCTTCCAATGTTATTTTATTTTGTAATTTTTTAATTTCTTTTTTATGAAGTAAGAGTTTTCTTGTTCTCGTTTCCTCATGATTAAACATATTTCCTTCTTTATAATGGCTAATATGCATATTTAATAAAAAACATTCGCCATTTCGAATGATGGCATAACTATCTTTGAGATTGGCTTTTCCTTCACGAAGCGCTTTTATTTCCGTTCCCGTCAACACGATACCTGCTTCGATTCGTTCTTCTATTTCATAGTCGTAATTCGCTTTTCGATTATTGATTTCCACGATATCACCTCAATCTTAATTTTTTCTCTTCTTCCACCGGTTCTAAAATCACATTTTTGCCCCATATGTTGGCAATTTTAATCGTAATGGCATCCCCAAGTTCATAGCGTTCCCTCGTGGTATTATGGACCCAGGCACGTTCCATTGGTTCATAGTGATAATTAGGCATCAGAAAAGAGGGAATTTTACCAACGAGAGCCTTATCAAAATTTACTTGCAAACCACTTCCCGATATGAGACCAATATAACCATCATAGATATGATTAATATGTTGCTTCAGATATTGTGCTTGGGCGAGATAATCGATTTTTCTTCCACACTCTCGTACTTGTTTTTCTCGTTTTGAAACATGGGATGAGATTTTTTTATTTTCATCTTCCAGTAGATTCATTTTATCACAATCTTGTTCAATCTGCAATAAAGAGTATTTGATTAAACGATGGGTTACTAGATCGGGATATCGTCGAATCGGAGAAGTAAAATGAGTATAATAATCAAGTCCTAATCCGTAGTGATCATTTTTGTCGACGGTATAATTAGCTTTATGCATCGTTGTCAATAAATAGCTAGAAATCAAATTATTAGTATCGTATTTTTTCAATAAATTCAAAAGTAGCTGCAGATGTCTAGATGGGAGAATGGTATCATTAGCAAGTAGTTTTATCTCTTCTAAAATAGAAGTGATCAATTCTTGTTCTTCGCATTTGATATCTTTTTTCGATAAAAGGAACTCAACGATAGGAATGACACGTTTTAACTCCTTATTATCAGGTGGTCTGTGAGAACGAAGTAACACAGGATAATCTTTTAATATATGAGCAACCGTAGTATTGGCAGCAATCATCGCTTCCGCAATACCTTTTTCAGCAGACTTTCTTTCGCGAATATCTAGGTGAATAGGATTTCCTAATTTATCGTATTGAAAAATTGGTTCCGGTTCATCGAACTCGATCGCACCATGTTCATAACGTTTTTCATGATAAAGGTTGGCCCATTCGTGCAGTAGTTCTAAAGATTCTATAAAATTCTGATATCCAGGAACTTGTTCGTGATTCTCTAGTATGCGATTTACATCCTCATATGTCATTCTTTTTTGGGAATGAATAACGCTTTTATAAAGCGATGAAGTAACAAAATCACCACTTTTAGAAAATTCCATTTCACAAGTGAGGGTCAAACGATCAACACCTTCTTTCAAAGAACAAATACCATTTGACAAACGATGAGGAAGCATTGGGATGACACGATCTAATATATAAGTACTCATTCCTCTCTTATAAGCTTCTAAATCGAGAATACTACTTTCTTTTACATAATGGTCCACATCAGCAATATGAACTCCTAAAAGGTAATTTCCATTTTCTAATCGACGAATTGATATCGCATCATCAAAATCCTTTGAATCTTTTCCATCGATCGTAAAAATGAGTTCTGAACGTAAATCGACACGATCTTTTAATTCTTCTTCCGTTACACAAGTAGGAAGTTTTCCTGATGCTTGTATGACTTCATATGGAAACGTCGTATCAATTCCGGATGAATATAGCATTTCACTTAAATGCGTATTGGGATTATCGATATGTCCTCTTACCTTTGTCCACTTTGCTCCATATACATTTTTTTTAAGTGGCTTGGTGAATTCAAAATCGACAACCATGCCAGGGATTAATCCATCGGGATTTTCGATATCAATTTCAAAATTATGTTTAGCGTAGTTCTTAATGCAAAGTCGTCCATTTTGATCATAGACCCTTCCAAATACATGGCGTAGTCGTTCTAAAACGACACCTTCTACTGTTTTTAGACCATAATTATGTATCTTTAGTAATACATATTCTCCTTCTTTCGCACCACGTAAATGCACTTTTGTAAGAGGAAATTGTTCCTCGCCGATATCACCATAAAAATCATCTTCTTTTTTGACAATTTTAGCAATTACAGATATTTCACGATTAAGAAATATTTTCGAATGACTGTTGTAATGAATCATTCCTTGTTCTTTTAACTCTTTTATTTTCTTTTTGACATCTTTGGCTGGCAATTTTGTTTGATTCACTAATCCTTTTTCGGTCATACCGTTTTTGTGGTCTTTGATTTCTTTCACAATCTTTTTTGACATTTCATCCATATCTCTACGCTCCTATTTTTATTATAAGACGAAATGGCTATTTTGTCATCAAAAAAAGATTCTATTTTTCAGAATCTTCGTTTGTATTAACTAATATAAAATCGACCGTTTTTGCTTCTTTACTAGCTGCCTTTACCTTTACTTTTACAACGTCACCAAGGCGATAACCTCGTTTGTTTTTATTACCACGAATCGTAAATGTCGTCTCATCGAACGTATAATAGTCATCAGTTAAGTCATCGAGGCGTATCAGACCTTCTACTAAATTAGGAAGTTCGACAAACATTCCAAAACTAAGAACACTACTGATGATACCAGTATATTCTTCACCGATATGCTTCATCATATATTCCGCCTTTTTCATATCATCTACTTCTCGTTCGCATTCGATCGAATCACGTTCTTTTTGTGAAGCATGTTCCGTCAAAAATGGTAATTTACGATCCCAATATTCGATCGTATCTTGATCGATATGATGTTCAAATAAATAGGTACGAAGCAGACGATGAACGGTCGTATCCGGATATCTTCGAATTGGTGAAGTAAAGTGTGTATAACATTTACTTGCCAATCCAAAATGTCCAATATTATTTTTATCGTATACTGCTTTTTGCATACTTCTAAGTAATAAACTTGAAAGAATATGAAATTCTTTTTTATCCTTCAATTCATCTAAGATTCGTTGCATTGTCTTTGGATGCATATCCGTAACTTTACCGTTGATCTTGTATCCAAGTATACTCACAAATCTTAAAAATTGGGTAATTTTCTCTTCGTTTGGCTCACCATGAATACGATATACAAATGGTAATTCCATATAGAAAATATGAGTCGCAACGGTTTCATTCGCTGCAATCATAAAGTCTTCGATCAAACGTTCTCCCGTTCCTCGTTCACGTAATACGACATCGATTGCTTCTCCTTTATCGTTCACGATGATCTTAGCTTCATCAAGGTCAAAATCGATATAGCCTCTCTTTTCTTTCATTTTACGTAAAATAGTGGCAAGTTCTGACATAGAACGTAAATCTTGGACAAATTCTTCATATCCTTCTGGGATGATGTTCTCTTCCAATATCTTATTGACATTCTTATAAGTCATTTGTTTTCTTGAGCGAATCACACTTTCAAAAATATCATAATTCTGGACAATTCCTTTACTATCGATTTCCATTACACAAGAAATGGCCAAACGATCTTCATTCGGGTTCAAAGAACAAATACCATTCGATAATTTATGTGGAAGCATTGGGATGACACGATCTGCCAAATAGACACTAGTACCACGATCATATGCTTCTTTATCAAGAGGAGTATCTTCTTTTACATAATAACTGACATCGGCAATATGAACTCCTAATTCATAGTTTCCATTTTCTAATTTTTTAATGGAAATCGCATCATCGATATCTTTGGTATCATCACCATCGATGGTAAAGATCTTAAGTTTACGCAAATCACGACGTCCTACCATTTCTTCTTCTTTTACAAAGTTAGGAATCCCCTCTACTTGTTCCATTACTTCATCTGGAAAAACATCGTTAATTTCATATTTAGCTACAATCGATAAAATATCTACTCCAGGATCATTTTTATGTCCTAAGATTTTCACTACTTCTCCTTTATAATGATTATCTTTTAATTTGTTCGTCACTTTGACTAACACTTTATGTCCGGCAATCGCTCCCAATGTTTTATCAGGATCAATTTCGATATCCAGTTTTACTTTTTCATCATCTAAATCGATATGACCTTTTCCATTTTGATAATAAAATTCTCCGACCATTTGTTTCAATTTACGATCGAAGATTTTCACGATTCTTCCTTCTAAATCGAGTCCTTTCTTAGATGTGATTTCCACGATGACACGATCTCCATGAATGGCATGGTTCATATTGGATGGTGCAATGTAAACATCTTCATCTCCATCGATATCAACAAAGCCAAAGCCTTTTTTATTGGCTATCATTCTTCCTATTTTCAAATGGCTATTGGTAAATAACATGTAATTATCTTTCTTTGTTCGATATACCTTTAATTCTTCTTCCATCTTATTGAGTACTTTTACTAATTCTTTGAAGTCATCTACTGTCGATAGATGTAAATAGTCATATATTTCTTGAACACTATATGCTTTATTTTCTTTTTTTAATAATTCTAATATTTGTACTTCCATAAGCCACCTCTATTTTTATTATAGTGGAAAACAATATAAAAATATAGAGAAAACTAAAAATATTTACTTAATTTGTCACTTTCTCTTATCATGTTTTCTAAAAAGTCATATCCGTTATCCGCTAAACTACTCGTACGATGATTCGCTCTTTTTTCAAATTGCTTCTTTAATTCTTCCATCGTCTCAAATAAATAGACTTGTTTTCCATGCACAAGATAGTCTTCTAAATAAGCCTGTGCTTCTAAGAATACCTCTTTACGATTTTGAAAACAAGTAAAAAGCGTATCGTATGTAAATGGAGTAAATATGAGAATGCGATCACTATTTTTGATGTACTGTTCTTGTATCGATAAATTACTTGTTGGATCAATTTTAATCTCACAATTTAATTTATAGTAAATGTCTTGTTCTTTACGATTCATGTTAAAGCGGGATCGATATCCGAGAAGTCGTACTTCCAAATCAGGATAAGTAGTGACAAAATCTAATATTTCATTTAAATGCTGATAATATTCGTCATAGATAAGAATTGTTTTCTTACCCTTTCTTTTCCATTTTCTAACATTATTTAGTTTTACTTGATACGATTTAGGAACGACATAAATTTTCGCACAAGTATGCTTTTCTAATTCTTTTTTCATATAAGGGAGAGTTACCAAAATATCGTTTACTTGACTTACAATTTGATAGAGAAGATTTTTATAGATGAGATCTTTTTGATAGTAAGAAAATAGATGAGAAAGAAATTTTTCTTCTTCTGGTTCCATCCAAAAAGAGACTTTTTTCCCTTGCCTTTGCCACTTCGAAATCTGATCCAACGTATTCTTCTTGACTTCGTAGATTAAAACATGCTCAAATGAGGCATTTAAATCGTCTGTAACGCTTATATTTCTCTTTTGCATATAACTTATCCAATTACGATTAATTTCTCTATTTTCGCCATCTATCAGTGTCATAATATCACCTATTCTATCATGAAGAAAAACAATTCTTTTTATACGAAAAAAGAGACCGAAGTCTCTAACGAAATAAAAAGTAGCTGATAAGTAGAAAGAAAGATTCACATAAAAAGGTAATCAGTCCTAACATACACGCATCTGTAAAACCATTCTTACGTTCAAAAACATTGTATGGTGCTTCTTCCATATAACTACCTTTCCCATTTGTAAGCGTCAATGTTTTCGATGTTGATTTTCCGCTTGCGATATCTCTATCAGATTCTTCATTAGAATTTCTCTTATTATTTTGTGATGCTTGTTCAGGAATCACATGATCTTGTAAAAATTCTTTTTGTTTTTTTAAGTGTTCTAACATTTTTTGTCTTTCGATACTCATGATAACCTCCCATTATCAAGTGATCTTTCATATTCTAATTTTTCTACTTCTACTTGATTAATCGAATTAAAACGTTTCGTGATCTTATCAGTCGTCGTATGAATTTCTTTCACATCTCGACTAACCGTCTCGATACTTCGTGATAATTTATCCCAACGTTCTTTATAACGTTTAAACTCTTCGTCTAATAACTTTAATTCCTGATGGATCACAGATGCATATTTATCTCGCTCTATATTTTTCATCATAATCTGTAACGTTGTTAACGTACTAATCAAAGTTGTCGGGGATGTAATCCAAACACGTTTCTTATAAGCATATTCGATAATATCACTGTGATAGGCATTCACTTCTGCGAAAATAGCTTCCGCTGGTAAAAACATGATTGCTTGATCACTCGTAACACCGGCAATAATATATTTGGAACTAATGGCATCGATATGTTTTTTCATATCAGCTTTAAATAATTTTTCCGCTTGATCTCGCACGGTTTGTGATTCATTACGATCAACCATGATTTGATAATGTTCCAGTGGAAACTTCGAATCGATGGCGATGGTTCCTAGTGGTTCTGGCGCAAATAAAACACAATCGGCGATCGTTCCATTTGGAAACGTATGTTGAAGCTCATAGATTGTTTGGTTTCCTTCTCCAAAAATATTCGCCATAATATGATTAAGATTGACTTCTCCAAAGATCCCTCTCGTTTTTTTATCTGTAAGAACACTTTGTAAAGAAACGATATCTTTGGACAAGGTATCGATCTTTTTCTGTGCCTCATCGATCTTCGATAAACGTTCTAATACGGAAGTAAAAGTCTTATTTGTCTTCTCAAAATTTTCATCTAAACGTTCGTTCACTCGATCGTTGATCATACGAAGTCTCATCTCTATTTTTTCATTTAAATTATTAAAATCAGTATTGAGATTTTTACTGAGATCTGCTTTGAAGTCGCCAATTTCTTTTACCATACTTGTCTCTAACTTGCCAAGACGTTCCGTTATATTTGATTCATTAATATTTTTAAATAGTGATACCACCACTAAGATAAGGATGATCACTAATAATCCAATTATGATATAATCCATCACTTCACCTACTTTATTCCTATGTTTCATTATAATACAATTTAAAGAAAAAGAAAAGGATGATTTTGATCATCATCCTCATTTTTGATAAATATATTTATACTCTACAATGAGTTCTAATGTTGGATCATCCAGCACTTCTTGCATTGTTTTTCCACTTGCAGATTCAAATTCTTCTGCTTTTACAAAATCACTCAAAATATGAAATGAATACATATCGTATTTTAAACGATATCTACTTCTCACTTCGATTTCTTCTTCACGATAACTTTCATTAGAAGAATCTACTCTTGAAG